>CALMIT010000839.1 GCA_937864255.1 uncultured Saprospiraceae bacterium | reverse complement strand
GCGCGAGACGTTCCGCGAATTTCACCCTGCCGACGAGCGGCATGATTACGCTTTTACTTTCAAAATTTTAGAGCGCATTTCTTAACCCGAGTGCTGCCAGCATTTTCCACCTGAGTCTTTGGCTGCCCGGCTGCACCTTTTACCCGCTTTGGTTTTTGCCGTGCATTGACCGGAAGCCGCGGGCGTTTTCGAACCATAAGAAGATTTTGGTAAAGTAGTCGCGCCATAACTGCCCGGTTTGCAAACTTTGCAGGCTGTGTAGCCTTTTTCTTTTGCTTCGGACAGTGTGAGGGCAAAACTGCTTTTGCTTAGATGGCGGCAGCCGTCTTTGTGATACTTTTCGCCGGTTCTGGTTATATAAACTGTTTGAGAAAAAACAGGCTGTCCGGCGCTGGACAGCATAAAAATGAAGAGGTTGAAAAACAGGAATTTCAGGGTATTCATAGGCGTATTTTTACCCAATTTATTCAAAAACAGATTAACGACAAGATTGTAATCTGCCCATTTTCTCTTTTTACCCATTTTTCAGATAAAAACCGCCCGCGATCTACCGGCCTTATTGCCGAAATTGCTATTTTCACAATCGTCTATTTTATTAAAAAGTCTTTAAACCTAACCCTGTTATCATGAAAAATGGACTTTCTCTTTCCGCGCTTTTTGTTTTTCTATGCCTGATTGATTTGTCCGCCCAAAAATGGGACACCCTCGCGCCCATCCCCGAAAGTTTTACTTTTCCGGTGGTAGCGCTGGCCGATGGTAAAATTCACATCATGGGTGGCGGCGGTACCGGAGGTGCTACTACTGCTCATTTTGCCTATGATCCGACTACCGATAACTGGGAAAGTCGCGCCGCAGTACCTTATCGCGCCCAACAACCCGCCGGCGCTACTGCCAATGGTAAAATTCATTTTTTCGGCGGCGGATTTCCGAATTCCGGCAGCCCGCTGGACGATCACTATATTTATGATCCCGCTACCGATACCTGGCAGCAGGCGGCAGACCTCACCCGCGCCCGCGCGATTCACTACGCCGTCACGCTTGATAATGTGCTTTATAGTTTGGCCGGACAAGGCGTGGCTAATCTTTGCCAGACCTACGATCCGGTGGCAAATGCCTGGATTACCAAAAATAATCTTCCCGATAACGGCTTTTGGTACGGTGCACATGTGGCTGCCGAGGGACACATTTACCGCTTTTGCGGCGGCGGATATACCGCGCCAAACAATTTGGCGCATCGCTACGACCCCGCCAACGATAGCTGGGCAGCTTTGCCGGTATTTCCGGCGGCGACACACGGAATAAAAGGCGCTGCCATCGGAAATAAAATTTTCCTGGTGGGCGGTTATAATAATTTCGTAGAGCGCGACGAGGTCTGGATTTTTAATACGGAAACATCAACTTATGAAGCTGGCCCCGACCTGCCTTTGGGCAGAACTTATCACAATGTAGTAGCCAT
>CALMIT010000838.1 GCA_937864255.1 uncultured Saprospiraceae bacterium | reverse complement strand
ACCGGGAAAAAAGAAACCCCGCCAGTGAATACCACTCCCGGTAAATGACGGCAAAAAAACAAGGCAGCAGCATGACGCCGCCAAGAATTATTTGTAGGCTGGCTATTTGCTTGAGTATAGTTTTGTACATAATATTTCAGGAGAGCTTTTGGTTTTTTGGCGAGGTGATTTTGAGTTCTAATTGCTGTAAGCTCGTTATGATTTCACGCAGCAAAGACGCGATCTGAATGCGACCGGAAAACTCAAAAGAGTAATTGGCTTCATTGAAAGCAAGGAGCCGGTTGGCGTAGCCGGTGTGTTCTTTTATTTTTTTGACGCAGTGTTCGGGCGTTTCGGAATTCAACAGGTTATTTAATCTGGTATTCAGATTTTTTCCGCTTTCCAGGAAATCAACCAGCACCCTGTTTTCATGCGTATCGAGAAGTTTTTGTAAGGTGTTGATTTTAAAATAAGCATCTAAAATCAAATGCGAGGTTTCAAAATCTAAATCCATCGTTTTACATCTTAAAAGTGATGCAAACTAACATTGGATTGTATTGGCAGAAAATAAAAGGATGCCCGGAGGGTATAAAGATTTTGTAAAGAAGAAAGAAATAAATGCGTTTCAGCTAAAGCGATAGCCTACGCCGCTCTGGGTGATTATGTGGCGCGGATTATTGGGATTGTCTTCTATTTTTTTGCGCAATTGCGCCACAAATACTCTCAGATATTGCGTTTCGGTCTGGTAAGCCAGTCCCCATATTTCTTTCAAAATATATTGATGGGTCAACACTTTTCCTTGATTTTTCATAAATAAAGCCAGCAGGCTGTATTCGGTCGAAGTTAATTTGAGTACGCTGTCGTTTTTCTTTACGACTCTGCCCGTCAAATCTATTTCCAGTTCATTGCATACGATCGTAGTGTCGTTATTGTCAAAATTATTTTTCCGAATAGAAGACCGGATTCTGGCCAACAATTCGCCCGTACGAAAAGGCTTGGCGAGATAATCGGTCGCCCCGTTGTCCAGTGCTTTTACGATGTCCGCCTCGCTGTTTTGGACAGACAGAATGATGATGGCTTTATTGTACCATTCTCGCAATTCTTTCAATATTTCGTGTCCGCTATGATCGGGCAATCCTATATCCAATAAAATCAACTCCGGCGGATGATTCGCCGCCAAAATCAGTCCCTCTTTTCCGTTTGCAGCCTGTATTACTTTATAGTCATTACTTTCCAGCGTTATCTGGAGCAGTTTCCTGATTTGCGGTTCATCGTCTATGACAAGAATATCGGTTTTGCTCATCATTTTCAGGTTTTAAAAATTTCCTTTTTATCAGTGTTTTAAATTATCGGAAAATCTGTCATTACTCACTTTCATATCATGTAAAAAGGAAGTCTTCGCAGGTATTTTGATGGTAAATTTTGCGCCGCCTGTTTGCAGATTTTCCAAATGCACCGTCCCGTGATGCGCCTCCACAAAACCTTTTACTATCGAAAGCCCCAGACCTGTGCCGCCTGTTTTTGAACTGGGCAGGCGATAGAATTTTTCAAAAACGGCATTTTTAAGATTTTCAGGAAAGCCCGGACCATTGTCGGTTATTCTGATGACGCAAGTTTCCTGCTCGTGGGCTGCGTCTATAAAAATCACAGAGCCTTCAGGCGTGTATTGAATTGCATTGTGGAGAATATTGTAAAGTGCCTGTTCAATTAAAACCTGATCCAGTTTGAATAGTGGCAAATCTTCGTTTGGCTCGAATTTGATGTGGTGCAAAACTGCGTCGCTTTTATTCATCTGAATGACCGAAAAAATCAATTCATTCACATCACACCAATCCGATTGTAGGGAAATGATGCCCGACTGCAATCGGCTCATATTTAAAAGATTTTCTACCTGCCTGTCCAATCTGGTTCCCGCTTTTTCGATTTCGGAAAGTAGTTCAGACTTATCTTTTTCGGAAAGTTTGCCCATATTTTCTTTCATCGCATCCACCGCCCCGATTACGGTCGAGATCGGAGTCCTTAATTCATGAGACAAAGAATTGAGCAGGGTATTGTAGAGTTTAATAGTGTTTTCTTTTTCTTCTTCCTGTCTCGCTTTTTTTTCCGAATCTCTGATTTTAAAAGTCAGGACAGCGTTGAGGATGGCGATGACAAAATACATTAGGAACATCAGCGCATCTTCGGGCGTGCTGATAGAAAAAGTAAATTTTGGCGGTATGAAAAAGTAATTCCAAATCAAAGCACTTAATATCGCCGCCGTCAACACCGGCAAAATATCAAACACCATTGCCAAAAAGGATACAGCCATTAACAGAATCAAAGCAACTACCTGATAGCCCATGATTCTTACAAAAAACAGGCAGGTTATGCTAATCGTAACTATCAAAGCAATGCTGAAGAGATATTGGAGCGAACGCCTGGATTTTTTCAGTTTCAAAAAACTCATACTACTTTTCCTCAAATGTAAAGACGAGATTATAAAGATTATATAAAATCTCAGGTAAGCATGTGCCGGATTGGCACAATGAAAAAGAGGCAATCCGGTATTACCAGAAAGGTGATTTTTTCAAGTGTGATTTTAAAAGCAAAATTAACGCATCAGCGTCACGTCTCCTTTGAATACTTCCACATCGCCGTTGAGAAATTCAATTTCCACCACGTAGGCGAAAACATCGGGCTGTAAGACTTTATTTCGGAAAGTACCGTCCCAACCGTCCGCTTCTACGCCCGGTAAAGTATTCAGGCGTTCGAAAACAACGCCGCCGCGGCGGTCAAATATTCGAATGGATTTCACCTTTTTTACATTGTCGCCGGCATAAATTATAAAACGGTCATTTTGATGATCGCCGTTGGGCGAAAATGCCGAGGGCACATAAATTGTGCTGCCCTGTACATACACCTGTACTTCGTCCGCGTCAGAACAACCGGCATTGTCTTCTATGCGCACGTAATGGCGGCTGGTGGCGCTGGGTACATGCGTCCAATTTGTACCGCCGTTTTGCGTATCGCCGAGGTCGTTCCACCATTTTATTTTGGCAGGCGTTATGGTCGGAGCGGCAGTGAGCGTGACGGGTTCTCCTAATTTGACAAAAATATCGTCGCCTAATTCCACTTTTACACTCGGCGATTCGGTCAATACAATTTCTCTGGAAAGCCTGCAATTATGTGCGTCTTTTATTTCGATTTTGTAAACACCGGATTGTAAGCGCCGAAAGTGTGCATTTGCAGAAAACGGAGCTTCATCAAAAGAAAAGAGATAAGGAGGCATGCCTCCGCTGACTTCTAAAATATTTATTTCGCCATTTTGCTCGCCGTGACAGACGGGAGTTGTCAGGTTGATTTTTATGTCTTTGGGCGCGGATTTGCTCTGGGTTACTTCCACGGTATCCGTTGCGGTGCAGCCGTTATTTTTGTTTTTAACTGTGAGGAAATACAATGCTGCGGATGCGACCAAAGGTTGCGGCGT
>CALMIT010000837.1 GCA_937864255.1 uncultured Saprospiraceae bacterium | reverse complement strand
CCGGATAAAAATAATAAATTGCCTACCCGCCTGGCGTGCGGATAAAGTCCTACGGGTTTGGGAGCATTTTTAGCTTCTATTTTTTCTGATCCGGACATCCTTTTTTGAAATTTATGGATTTGAAATTTTAGACTCGTTTCCTGTTTTAAACTATTCAAACACCACCACTACCAGCTCCCCCCCGCCCCCCCCCCGCCGAACCTGCCGCCGCCGAATCCCCCGAAACCACCACCGCCGCCGCTCCAACCACCGCCACTACTGCCACCGCCTGGACCAAAAATTATCCAGCCACCGCCGCGGTTTGTATCATACCTGCCACCGCGATAATAGCCGCCACCGCCGCCCATATTGGACAGGACAATGATGATAACAATAATCATGATTATCAAAAAAACGATAAGACCGATGGGTATGTTTTCTGGTTCCAATCCGTCGGCGCTGTATTCGCCGCTGCCGAGTTGGATGATCAAATCCGTGGCACGATCCAGTCCCTGGTAATAGCGCGCTTCTCGAAAATTTGGAACAATGACATTTTCTATAATTCTTTTCGACATGGCGTCGGTCAAAAAACCTTCCATACCATAACCAGTCTGAATACGCACTTTCCGATCATCCTGTGCTACGTAAATCAGGACGCCGTTGTCTTTACCTTCCCGCCCGATGCCCCACTCTTGGGCCAACCTTACAGAGTAATCAAAAATATCATCGCCCTCCAATGATTTTTCTATAACGATAGCTATCTGCGTGGACGTAGAATCGTTATAAGCTACCAATTTCCCCTCCAAAAGAGCCGCCTCGTCGCGCGACAACATGCCCGCGTAATCATTAACCAGCCGGTTTGATTTTGGTGGTATTTGCTTTTGGGCGGCAACTGCCGTAGTCAATATCAAAAAAGACCACGACAGCGCCCAAAATTTATTTACCATAAGAAATCTCGTCAGGCAATTCGTTAACATCGTTCGATTGATAGGGAAAGAAATTTTTAAGTTTTTGGCCGACCATTGCTATTCCTTTACAAAGTCCGTCGGCAAATTTTCCTTGCCGGAAATCGGCCTGTAAGACATTGCGTACGTCTTCCCAAAAGTTTTCCGGCACTTTTTCATTGATTCCTTTATCACCCAAAATAGCAAACTGATGAGCCGTGGGAGCGATAAAGATCAGGACGCCGTTTCGCTGCTCTGTTTCGTCCATTTTTAAATAATGAAAGGTTTCGGAAGCAGCCTCCAATACGGGGGCGCCCTCGGCAAATTCGGTCTGAAGGTGTACGCGAATCTCACCGGAGGTATCGCATTCTGCTTCCTGGATGGCTGCTACGATGCGATCCTCATCGTGCCGGCTAAAAAATTTGGCCATTGATTTTAAAATTCAACTTTGGGAGCTTCCTGAGAATTTTGATCTGCCTGAAATTGCGGCTTGGCTTCAAATCCGAAAATACCCGCGTAGAAACTTCCGGGAAACTTTCTAACCGTCACATTGTAGCCGGCTACCGCATCGTTGAAGCGATTGCGTTCTACCCTGATCCGGTTTTCCATGCCTTCAAGCTGAGATTGTAAATCGCGGAAATTGGCATTTGCTTTTAAGTCCGGATAATTCTCCGTGATAAAAAGCAGCCTGCCCAAAGCTTGTGATAATTCGCCTTGCGCCTGCTGAAATTCCTGCAATTTTTCCGGTGTCAGGTTCGCAGGATCCACATTGATGCTGGTAGCTTTTGACCTCGCTTCCACCACTTTCGTCAGTGTGTTTTGTTCAAAATCGGCAGCGCCCTTTACGGTAGCTACCAGGTTGGGTACAAGGTCGGCACGTTCCTGGTAAGCGCTTTGTACTTTACCCCAGGCGTTTTCTACCTCTACTTCTTTGGATACAAATGAATTGTAGGTGCCGCAGCCATGAAGGAGCAGCAAAGCCAATACGGCTAGAATGATTAAAAGAACAACGGTTCTCATGCTGGCAATTTTTGTTACAAAAATCTAGTGCTTACAACCGTAAAGTTAAAAGTTTTGCCGAAAGTCAAACTACAACCGACCAAAGGCTTTTTTAGACCTGTTTTCAAAAAAAATCCCCATGATTTTTTTGCTTTCTATCAAACATATTGCTCTATATTTGCACCCGCTTTAAAAAAAGGCGCGGTAGCTCAGCTGGTCAGAGCGTGCGATTCATAATCGCAAGGTCGGGAGTTCAAGCCTCCCCCGCGCTACAAAGCTTCCTAAAAGCTGTTAAACCCTTTGGCTGATTTTTCGGCGAAGGGTTTTTCTTTTTTTAAAATCTGCCCGAACCTTTCATCTTTGCAACAAACTTGGCTTTTAGAAAAAATCTGTTGCAAACCGATTTTACGGTTTATTGTTTTCATCCTCAAAATTCACCTGCACCTTTTACATGCTTTCTGAAAAAAAATCCATATTCGTGACGGGCGGTACAGGTTTCATTGGATCGTATTTGTTGCGCTATCTGGTAAAACAAGGATTTAAAAACATACGAGCACTCAAGAGACCCTCCAGCCCAATGAATCTGGTAGAAGACCTTAGCGATCAAATCGAATGGGTGGAAGGTGAAATAATGGATCTGCCGCTTTTGGAAGAAGTAATGGCGGGGATACAGCAGGTATATCACTGTGCCGGAATGATTTCTTTTTCGAGGCGTGAACGAAGCCTGATGTTTAAGATAAACGAAGAAGGCACGGCCAATCTGGTAAATCTATCGCTCGAACTTGGTGTCGAAAAAATGGTACATGTGAGTTCAATAGCCGCACTGGGGAGGGTGAAAAACGGCGACACTATCAGCGAAAAAAGCAAATGGCAAAACAGCAAGTTGAACAGCAACTACGCCGTCAGCAAATATCTCGCGGAAATGCAGGTGTGGCGCGGCATCGAAGAAGGACTAAATGCTGTGATTATTAACCCGTCGCTCGTTCTCGGAAGCGGCTTTTGGGAACAAGGAACTTGCGAAATCTTTCCCACGATAAAAAAAGGACTTAGCTTTTTTCCGGCAGGATCAACCGGAGTGGTAGACGTACGCGATGTGGCGCGCTACATGATAGAATTAATGAATAGCAAGGTACAGCGCGAACGCATTATCCTGAGCGCCGAAAGCATTTCTTATCAGTCATTTTTTGAAAAGATTTCGAAAGAAATGGGGCTTAGCGCTCCAAAATTTCGTGTATCTGCTTTCCTCAACGGAATAGCCTGGAGGGGCGAATGGTTGCGGTCTTTTTTTACAGGAAAAGAACCCATTATCAATCGCGAAACAGCTACGCTTACTGCAAATTCATTCTTTTATGACAGCAGCAAATCTCTGAAATATTTTGACTTTCAATACACTCCACTGGAACAAACCATAGAAGAAACTGTCCGTCAATTTTTACCCGATTTTAAAACAGGTAAAAAAGCAAGCGTGCTACCGCTACTTTGATTTTGCGGCATTTTGTATTTTGAGCCGATATTTTTTTAAAATTCAAAATTGCCGTCATGAGAATTCTATTTTTATTCCTGCTATTTTTTGCACTCACCGCTGAAAAATGTGAGACAAACACCGGAGCTTACAGCTCTGATACCTACGTAGAAATGAAAAAATCCGGCTGCTATGGCAGTTGCCCGATGTACACAATCCGCATAGACGGCGCCGGTCAGGCTACCTACAAAGGCGAACGTTTTGTAGAAAAAATAGGCAATCACGTTAAAAAATTTACTGACAGACAGGCCGGAGGATTAATGCAGGCTTTTGATAACGCCGATTATTGGTCTTTTAAGGACGAGTATCTGGGCGATATTACTGACCTGCCATACACTTACCTTACTTTTTCTCATAAAGGAAAAACCAAAAAAATTACACTCTATTACAATGTGCCCGAAAAGCTGACAGCGCTCGCCAATCTGGTTGTATCTTTTGCAGAATCAAAAGACGGCTGGGAAGCAACTGAGTCAAAATAATTTTCCGGGAACAGAATCACAGGCTTCGTAGTGTTTTCATGAAAAGGAATTCAGGCGAGTTTAAATGTTGCTCATATTAGCATTTTGGTGATTTTTTATAGTTGCCTTTGTTCCTTTTATTCCAATTTTCGTTTTTTGATCATAAAAAGAAAACTTTCTCGTTTGTCTTCAAAAAACGAATGCTAAAGAAATAAAAAAACGGGCAGTAACCATCAACCTATAAAGCAAATTGAACAGTCAGAGGTAATTCAAAATGCCGGGATTTTGGTTGCTGCTCTCTTTTTCCTGCCTTTATCAAAAAAAAGCGCCCGAAAGAATCTTCGGACGCTTGCTAAAATAGATTGATTTCTATTGGTAAGTCTTCATAATTTTTTCAGACTGTAAGGTCATACAAGGGTGTCAACTGTTTACAAGTGCAAAATTGTTCAGTACCGTCCGGCACTTTGAAGCAGATTTCAATAAAGACACATATTTTTTTATCGAAATCAAATTGGCGGGCAAAACCGGCGAAATGTTTATTACTTTCGCATTAGTCACTGTTTAACTAAAATTGCCATGGCTCAAAACATCCAAAACCAGATATTTGAACTAATACTCAACAGGTTTCCCAAAAAATCGGATGCTGTGGAGGAATTATCGCAGTTGTTTTCGATAGGAAAAGACGCCATTTACCGGCGTATGCGGGGCGAGTCAGTTTTGACTCCCGACGAATTGCAAAAATTGGCTGTAAAATTTAATATTTCGCTTGACGCCCTGGCTTTTGAAAATAAAAATTCTGTCTTTTTTACTTTCAACTCCTTTTCTCAAAAAATAAATTCTTTCGAAGATTATCTCTCGGGCATCCTGCAAAGTCTTGACATGACACTAAGACTGCCCAATGTTAAAATTCTTTACGCATCGTCCGAAATACCGGTTTTTTACTATTGCTATTTTCCGGAATTGATGACTTTCAAATTATATGTGTGGGCAAAAACGATATGGAGCCTCGGCTATCTGGAAAATCGCCCATTCAATTTTGAAATTATCAATCCACAGGCCAGACAAATGATAGAAGATGCTTTAAAAAAATACAATGCACTGCCCAGCGTCGAACTGTGGAGCCTGAATATCATGGACAATACGCTTAACCAAATTGAATATGTGTTGTCCAGCGGGACATTTGAAAACGGAAATGACGCGTTGAAACTATGCGACAAACTTTTGGATTTGGCAAGGCACATGCGACTAATAGCCGAAACGGGTAAGAAATTCGGACTGAAAAGCAATCCGCAAGATGCTACGGTTCCTTTCGAACTTTATCACAATGAAATGGTCTATACGAATAATACGATTCTGGTGAAAAGCCCGTCGTATAATGCTGTTTTTACCACTTTCGAAAATCCAAATTTTTTGACAAGCACCGACCCCCGCCTTTGCGAACACACTGACAAGTGGTTTACAAAAGTTGTTCACAAATCCGCATTAATTACTTCCACGGGCGAAAAGAACAGGAATATGTTTTTTAACCGACTCGAAAAAAAGGTCCTGTCAACCAGACAAAGAATAGAAATGTTGATGACTGAGTAACCAATTTCCCAATGAAGAAAAGATATTGGAGTCTCATCGTATTTGTACTTCTCTTTGTTACCTGCCGAATGGAGTTTCTAAGTTTTAGAAAAAATGATGATGAACAAAAAACGTACATTCGGGAAAAAGCAGGATTTAATGCACAACTCCTTCATTATGAATCATTTGGCAAAAAAATAAACTACAACAAAGTCGGAAACGACAGCTTGCCTTTGGTCGTATTCGTACATGGCGCCCCCGGCTCTTCAAGCGCATTTTTGGATTATCTGTCGGACACTTCTCTGCTGACGCACGCATTGCTCGTAGCGCCGGATCGTCCGGGTTATGGTTATTCGGATTTTGGCAAGGCAGAGTCGCGTTTGCAAGAACAATCAGCGCTATTAAAACCTATCCTTGAAAAGCATAGACGAACCAAAGCAATTCTTGTGGGACATTCTTTTGGCGGGCCTGTTATCGCAAAAATGGCAATGGATTATCCTGACCTGGTGGATGGTCTGGTTATAGTAGCCGGCTCGGTGGATCCCGTTTCGGAGCCAGAAACATGGTGGCGCCGTCCGCTCGACTGGAAAATTTTAAACTGGATGCTCCCTCCTGCTTTTAGAGTTTGTAACGAAGAAATCCTGCCTTTAAAAAGTGAACTGGTAAAAATGCTGCCGGATTGGAAAAATATAACTTGTCCGGTTACGGTCATTCAGGGGGAAACAGACGAATTGGTGCCGGTAGAAAATGCGCATTTTCTCGACCAGCAGCTAATAAATTCAAAAAACAAAAACATTCTGATTTTAAAAAATCAAGGGCATTTTATTCTCTGGACGAGGCAAAAACTGGTCGTAGAAGAAATCAAAAAATTGCTTTAAAGATCAACTTTTCATAGCTTCTATTTCTGCGATTGTTTTCGCCAGCGGCTTGCCCAAAAGCTCATACCCGTTTTCAGTAATCAACACGTTGTCTTCAATACGAATGCCGCCAAACTGCTTGAATTTCTCCGCCTTATCATAGTTGATAAAATCTTTAAACTTTGCTTCGGAGCGCCACATATCTATTAATTCGGGAATGAAATAAAGTCCCGGCTCCACCGTCAACACAAATCCAGGCTCAAGCTCGCGACCCAGTCGAAGATAAGCTGTTCCAAACTGATCGCTTCTTTTGACCGTTTCGGAATAACCCACAAAATCTTCGCCCAAATCTTCCATATCATGTACGTCCAATCCCAGCATGTGCCCCAATCCGTGCGGAAAAAACATAGCATGAGCGCCGGCAGCTACCGCCTCATCCGGATCTCCTTTCATCAATTCGAACTCATTTAAACCTTCGGTCATTTTTTTCGCAGCAAGCAAGTGTATTTCCTTATAAGTAACTCCGGGTTTTAGTGCATTCAAAGCCGCCATTTGGGCATTCAACACGATATTGTAAACCTCTTTTTGTAAAACAGAAAACTTTTTACCTGCCGGAAAAGTGCGGGTCAAATCGCCCGCGTAGTGCATGGGCGTTTCGGCTCCAAAATCTCCCAAAACCAAATCTCCGTCTTCTAAAATATTACCGTGATAATGATTGTGTAATGTTTGCCCGTCTTTACTCAATATGATCGGATAAGCAAGATCGCCCCCAAGACTCAGCGCTACGCCATGTACAATGCCAGCCAGTGTAAATTCAGCTTTGCCCGGAGCCGCTGATTTTATTGCCGTGGTATGCATGGCAGCACTCATACTTACTGCTTTGTGCAGTTCAACTACCTCTTCTGCGCTTTTGTAGGCACGTTGCGCTATTACAGCTTTTATAAAATCTGTTGAAGCTTTTGATTCTAGCGCCGCGACCGGAATGTCCAACCACTCGCTAAGTTTAAATTTATTGGCATACCTATACGGGGGCAAAAAATGGATGGTGCGCCCAGCTTCCATGGCTTTTTTTAAAAGAGCAGGAAGACTGGCAGAAGGTGCGGTTTGCCGGATACCAACCCTCGCCGATTGCTCGGAAAGAGTGGGCTGTGGGCCCATCCACACTACATCATCCAAAGAAATATCATCGCCAAAAATCGTTTCGCCTCCCTCGTCCAAATCAATCACTGCCGCAAGTCCCGGCTTATCCAAACCGAAGAAATACAGGAAGTTACTGTCTTGCCGAAAATGATACGTATTGGCTGCGTAATTCATACCAACCTCGTCGTTGCCTAAAAATAATGCAAGCCCGGATGCAAGGTTTTTGCGCAGTTGATTTCTTCGTTGACTATAAGTGGCGGCAGAAAACATAAGTTTTGAAATTTTTAAAAACAGGAAAGAAATTTAAAGTTCAGAAAGTAAATCCTGATGGTCAAAAATAGACTTTTCCGCGTAAAAGAAAAGCCTTCCGCAAGATATGGTGATGGATGTAAGGAGCGGAAGGCTTATGAAAAAAGGAGTGTAGTTTTTATGACAGATTGCTTCGCAGGGCCAGCCTGATCAATTCGACAGTATTATCAATTTCCAGTTTTTGTTGAATATTTTTTCTGTGAGAATCAACCGTTAATTTGCTGATGTCAAGTTTATCTGCAATTTGTTTGGAAGTAAACCCTTGCCCGATTAATTGTAAAATTTCTTTTTCGCGCAAAGACAATTTCTGAATTTTCAATTGGCTTTTCAATTGCTCATTTTCGAGCATCAGGCGATCCAGTAAAGGTTCGGCGTCCGTGTTTCGCATCAAAAAATTAGCCGCGCCCAAAACCGAATTTACTTCTTTAAAAAGTTCGCGATGAAGATTTAGCTGCGCTTGTAGTTGCCGATTCTCCTGTTGTAATGCCATTAATTCATGGCGGAGTTGTTCTGCACTCATAAAGGTGAAGGTCTTAATTATTTAATAATCAGTAAATTAAGAGAGGTGAAGCAGGCACTAAAGTGGGGACAAGTTCTTTATTTTAACATTTGTTCGAAATCCCTATGTATCGGTATTTTAAACACCCGGCCCGGTGAGAAAACATTATAAAAAAAATTGTGGAGACGGTGGGAGTCGAACCCACGTCCAGAGAAAGCATTGGGCAGCTTTCTACATGCTTAGCAATCGCTTGAATTGTCGGGCAAAAGATAGGTGCAATCGCGAACCGGTTTTTGCCTTATTCTCAAAAATTTCATACAGCGGTCGAGAAGAGCCACTATACTATTCTGCGGGTTGATGATACGCGGTACGCTGTGTAGCAGAAGTCAAGCGTAGGGCATAATGGCCTTCTAATCTCTAAGATTAGGCAGCCATGGCATAGTTATAATTGCCATGTAAAATTGGTAATTGCCAGTTGTTGACGGAGGTGAGCAATGATACTCCGGCATGCTTACTACTCAATTATCATTCCTGTCGATACCAGTACGTCCCCAGGTAAATGAAGAAATGATCCGAAAGACAGATCAAAGAACTTTTGCAAAAGTAAAAACTAACTTATGTTTTGAAAAGTTTCAAGCGGTTGTAAAAAATATGATATTGGACAAAGGAGTAGAACCGCTCTTTGTAGGTCTAAATAGTGAGTTATCCAAAGGTGTGTTTTGAAAATAATGGTTACTCGTCCAAAAAATCACCACTATCTATTCTTCTGCTGTTGATGGCGCTGATAAAAATCGCCAGCAACATGATTACCAATCCAAATGTCAACATGCCTGGTTATTTTGTGTAGTTTGTCAAAAAAGTTTTGTTTTGGGAACGCGAACCAGGGGGATGGCGGTGTTATTTTTATAACAAATACCGTACCTTAAATGGGTACTTCTGAGGAGGTTTACAAAAATAGATTATCATTTTTCTGATTTAAAGTGCGTTACTCAAAATGTGTGACAGGACGAAAAATGTGTCGTCAATTAATGCAGATAATTTAATTTGATACCCAACTTTTAGCTAAAGAATCGTTTAAGGTAAATTTTGAGATTTGGCAGAAAATCTGCGTGTATAATTTGGATTTGAAAAAAGTGAACATGAAGTTAGGAATCATCAGAGAAGGGAAAGTGCCGCCGGACAGCAGAGTACCTTTAATACCGGAACAATGCGTCGAAGTGGACAAAAAATTCGGATGGCAGGTAATTGTACAACCTTCTTCGGGAAGGTGTTATGATGATTCCGAATTTCTTGAATCTGGAATCAGGTTATCAGATGAACTGAATGATTGTGACATTTTGTTGGGTGTAAAAGAGGTACCTACAGACCAACTTATCCCTGGCAAAACTTACCTGTTTTTTTCTCATACCATAAAAGAGCAACCACATAACCGCAAACTACTTCAAGCCATTTTGGAAAAAAAGATATGGTTGATAGATTATGAAGTACTGATGGATGAAGAAGGTAACCGACTGATTGCCTTCGGTAAATTTGCCGGCATGGTCGGCGCGCATAATGCTTTATACACTTACAGCCGGCGTACCCGTTTGTTTGATTTGCCCCGCATGAAAGACCTGAAGGACTACGAAGAAGCTAAGAGTATTTACCGGCAAATCGTTTTACCGCCTATTAAAATTGTACTCACAGGTGGAGGAAGGGTAGCAAATGGGGCTGCGCTGGTTTTGAAAGACATGGGTGTCAGGCAAGTAACGCCGGAAGCATTTTTAAAGGAAAAATTCCGTGAACCTGTTTTTACACAATTGCATTCAACTCATTATGTAAAGAAAAAAAACGGGGAAACTTTTGATACCGAAGATTTTTACAAACATCCCGATTTATTTGAAAGCGCATTTCAGCCATATTCTAAATGTGCCGACATTATGATCAACGGCATTTACTGGGATAAAAGAGCGCCTGCTTTTTTTACCAGAGAGGATATGCGGCAGAAAGATTTTAAAATCCGCGTAATTGCTGATGTCACTTGCGATATTGCCCCCGAAAGTTCTATCCCGTCCACGCTAAAAGCATCTACTATTACAAACCCGGTTTTTGGTTACAACCCCGAAACCGGCTGCGAAGAGGAGCCTTATCAGCCCGAAAATATTGATATGATGACTATTGACAACCTACCCAACGAACTTCCCAGGGACGCCTCGAAGGCTTTCGGGCGTCAATTCATAGACAAGGTGATTGTTGAATTTGAAAACATGGAAAAAAGTGAGGTCATCAAACGGGCCACCATTGCTAAAGACGGAAAACTTGGTCCTCATTTTCAATACCTGAAAGATTATGTATCGGGGAAAAATTTTGCAGACGTCCTGCCCTGATATTTAAAACCCTGTTTTTAAATCCATTTTGCCTTATAAAGGGAGCCCCCCACCGAACTCGCGGTGAAGGGCCATCCCAAAAACTGCTCTTTAAATAAGCCTTAAGGATTATCAGACCACCTCAAGACTTTTTCGTCTAAAGATGGTTTTTCGTTTTGTCAATATGAGTCTTTTAATTGCTCACACTCAACTGTAGAAACCTGGAATCCTTCCAAAAAAGAATCAAGGGATTATAATATGCAAAGTGATGGAAATCCATCTTTTGTTCATGGGTAAGTGAAAGGAATCGGCGCCTGGGATGGGAAAGAAAAATCAGTAATTTGATTTTCGCAAGGGCAAATGTAATAGAAACCGTACGCCCCCCTGATACCTGTACGGCGGTAAAATCGCAGTACGCTTATTAATTATACGGAAAATAAAATTTAAAAAAATACCCAAAAATCAGAAAGCGGATGATTCAACCATCCGCTTTCTGATTTTTGAAACTTTTTAAAGTTTTACCCACCTTAAATACCTCGCCGCTCCGGATTCATCGCTCACAATTATCAGATAAACGCCCGAAGGAAATTCTTCAGGAAGTTGCATTTTGGTATTTTTTTTCAATTGTAGCGTGCGGAGCAGCTGGCCGGTTCGGTCAAAAATTTCAATTTTAAAAATACGCCCCTCGCCCATTGTTATTGTCAGCGCCGGAGCATCATGCTTGCCGGAAGGGTTCGGAGAAATGTCTGCAAGCCAAACTTCGAGGTTAATTGAATTTATACCTGACAAAATTTCGACGGTAAATACCCGGACGAGTTCACAACCGTTCGCATCGGTCAAAGTCAATGTATAAACGCCGGGAGAAAGATTGAAAATACCGGGAGTTGTAGCGCCGTTGCTCCATACAAAGTTGTAAGGCGGAGTGCCACCCGTCACCGTTTCAATTTGAATAAAACCGTCAGAAATGTTGGCGTTGCTGGCTTTTCCCAGCTGCACGCTATCCAAAGTCAGCGGCGCAGGTTGTATAACCAAAATTGTGTCGGTAAAAAATGACCTGCACCCGGTTGCGTCGGTAATAATACAGCTCACTACCTCTGAATTTGTCAAGGTGATGCAAGCAGTCATATCGCCCGTATTCCAAAGAAAATTGACTGGCTGGAGTGCATTTTCTACGATAAGACAATTTTGTACTGCCGCACTGTCGCAGGTGAAATCGTAAGTTTGATCATTTGACACCGTAAAATCAGGCGTGTCGCCTATTTTTACTTTTCCGCCAGATACCTGCGTTTTTAAAATTCCTTTATTCGGTGTAAAAAGGTAAGGCGGGTTGCGCAATGTATCAATCGTAATCAGGCTGCTATCACCCACCGTTCCTCGTCTGATAAAATGCAAATAAGCCAGCGTCGCTCTTCCCTGTTCAAATTTAAAATGATGCCTGCCTGCAAAATAAAATCGAATCGAACCCAAATTCGCCTCGACTTGTGCATTGCCCTGCGCGGGTGGCAAAGACTCATTTCCGTCGGTAACAGCATAATATTGCAGCACCGTCGGATCAAAATTCACGTCCGCCATAACTGCTTCGACAGAATCCGTTTCTGCATTTTCTACGTACACCGGCACGGAAACATAATCGCCGCAAACCGTAAGATTTGGAATCGAAAGCTGGTGCCCGAGATCGTACTGCGGTAAATTATTTTCATAAACCACATCGCCTTTTTTCACGGCGACGAAGTTTTTATTTAAACAATCTTCGGACAGGTTGATAATTGGATTTTGCCACAGCAAAGAATCGTCTTCGAAACTCGTCGGGTCAAGCCCAAAATGCCTTTCCACAAAAAATTGCCAGGGAAAATCAACATTTAAAAATTTTGAAGCAGTACCGTCGAGCAGTTTTTTCATTTCTGCCAAATCAAAAGTCGTAGCTGCTCCGCTGTTATCAACATCTGCCGCAAAATTCCTGTACGGGCTGCCCAACTGAAAACTATCGGGAGAAAGCAGCATAAAATCACGGAGTTCCAACACATCCAAATAGGTCAGACCTTTGCGGTGGTCGTCGCCTTTTTCCACTTGTATTCTGTAATCTTTGCCACCTTCGAGCGCGCTAAAAATATAATCGCCGTTTGCGTTGGTATAAGTAAAACAATTGTCCGATAAAAAGACCTTCGCGCTGTCAATCGGCAGACCATCGTCGCGGGTAACTCTGCCGGAAATCACAAAATTGCCAGGTTGCTGCGCCAAAAAATCTTCGCCGATGATGTGAAAAACTTCGTTGGTAATGACCGGTGCATTGAAATCAAAATAAATGGCTGCGGAGTTTTTGATTTGCGCATCCACCGGATTATTAGGTTTTTGTTTGATTCTGAATTTTACAAATCCCTGCGAAGCCTCTTCGTTGGTAGTGCTGTCGGGCAGCAAAATTCCGGGAAAGGAAATTTTCAAAACCGCATTTCCAAAAATTTCAAACTGATAAGGATGCGAACTTGCGCCAAATTCGATAGATGTCGGATCAAGCAAAGAAGAAAGCGTGTCTAAAATAACCACCCGGAAAGCCGTGTCATTGCCGACGTTTTGAAAACGAATCATGTATTCCAGATCGGTATTTTTATTGACAAAATGGCTGTTACAAACGCCTTTTGGGTAAGCTTCTTTATCGTTCGGATCATAACTTCCGCGCACTTCCCGGCAATCCACATCAATAAATTCAGCCCCGTCGTCCGGCGGAAACATGGTGACAAATCCCGTACTAAAAGTCCCTATAGCGTTTGTACCGCAGGCTTCGACCGAAACCGCCGGTTTTTGGCTCCAGGGGTGTCCGGTGGATTGGTTCACTTCAAAACGATACGTGGAGCCCCGCGCCGGCACGGCGATTTCCTGAGCAGCGTCCGGAGCCAGCGGAGGAATCTGCCCGACGCGCATCACCATGTCGTCTTCTATGATGATAAACGGCGCCATTTGCTGAAGTGCCTGTCCTTCATTTTTTACAAAAAACCTGACGGAATCGCCCTCGCAACTTCCCGTTACTTTCAGATTGCTGCCGTCCCAAAGATTATTCGTAACGCCGCATAATGAATCGGGAAAAATATGCGCTTCCGCGCAAAGCGTTTGTCCCAGTTGTGCGGAGTCGCAAGGCAGGAAAGTATGAATGGTAAAAGAGTTGCACTCAAAAATATTCACCGAACCAAGTTGAAAAGTGTAAACATTGCCATCCACCGACGACCAGGGAATGGAAGCACCATCTACCCTCAGTCGCCCGTCCAAAGTCACTTCCACATACGCGTCAGTTGCTGTGACCGAACCGAAATTGCAATACCGCACCACATAATCCTGATAGGTGCAACGCCGCAATTGTGGCGTCGTGATATCCACTTCCAATCCCGGGCAGGGATTTTCAGCCTGCACCGGCACGTCGAAATGCATCGTTTGGTTGTGCGTGGGAATATTGAAAGAGAAACTGTCCTGGCAAAATTTCCAAATGGCATTGCCGAGGTATGCTTTTAAAACAAAATCGCCCGTGTCGCAGGTAAATGAAAAATTACCCTCCACGTCTGAAATGGTATAAAAACTGTCCACACCATTAGTCAGCAGCAATGTAGCCCCGACGCTCCAGTCAGGCTCTCCGGCATCAAGCGTACAATTCGAGTTATTATCCAAAGCAAGTTTGCCATTGACGATATTTGTGTAGCCCTGACCGAGCGTGTCCAGTTTGTAAATGAAAAAATTATAATCATCAAAATTGGTATAAGTGCCGCTCACGACAAAACCTTCGTCGCCCAAAACGACCAGATCATTTGCATTCAGGTAGTCAAAAGGCCAATTGCCCATAGCCGGAATCGAACCCCTCTCGAATCCTTTTTGCCAATCTACATTAAACAAACTGTCGGTTTTGATCAAATCAAAACGATACGGGTAGTTTGTAAAAATGGGGGCATTGGGGTAAATATCGCTGAGACCAATAATCAACTTGTCATCGGGCGTTTTGTCCAGATCAAATAACCTTTTATTTGCCACCCAGCTATTCACGTCCATCAGATTAAAAGTATCTGCAAACTGCCCGTTTTTATCCAGTTTAAAAATGTCCAGGCGGGTCCTCTGTCCTGTCAAAAAGTAAGCTCCGCCCCAGTAAACGCTACCATTTGTCAGGGCTACAGGTTTGGTCAAATTAAAAATAAAATCGGGCGTGTGAGCGAGCCATTCTTCGTTGCCAAACTCATCAATTTTGACCACGAAAGTACCTTGCAGCGCTCCCCCATCCACCACCGCCGCCACAATCAGAGAGCCGTCGGGCAACGTGCGCATTTTCAGCGCATTCACATAGCCGTCGTAAGTTTTACTCCAGGCGACATTACCATCAAGGTCGGTTTTTAAAATAGAAACGCCATTAGGATCAAAACCTCCCAAAAACAAATCGCCGTCGCTGGCCTGATCAAAGTCGTACAACAAAAAGTCCTGAAATTGAAAATTTTTGCACCAGATCTGCGCGCCCGCCTGTGTGGTGAGTTCAAAATACTGGCTGTCAGGAAAAGTCGTAGTGCGTTCTATGATCGCCATCAAAACATTGCCGTCCTGCGTGCGGATCGAGGACGAATAATTATTCGCTTCTATTTGCAAGCGCGACAAGCAGCTACTGTAATCATAATCCTCGCGAAGCCCCAGGTTATCTACTTTTAAAAAAGAAATCGAGTGTGCCGGATCATTCGGCAAACTGACCACGCCATTCATGAGAAATCCGCCGTCGTCGGTGGGAACGATACTGCCCGCTTCGGCAGCATTTGCGTTAACCGGGTAAATCCGCTCCCAGTTTTGAGCCTTCATTTGACCTGAAAACGCCAGGATCAATACAATAAACAGTAGCGGTAAATATTGTCTTTTCTTCATGGAACCAATTTTTTGATTGGATAAAATTTTACCCTACAAAAATGTCACGGGCGATGCAGGCACACAAAAACATTTTTTTCAATTTGTCTAAATTTTTAAAAATATATTTTTGGTAAAAACGCTTTATTTATTTGAATTTTTAAATAATTTTTGTCTAAAATTATTTTCAGCATTTTTTAAAAAAAAACGCCTTTGGAAAATTCAAGACTGGTCGAATTGCTTCAAACGCTGACCGCCTCTGAATGGCGCGAGTTGAAAAAATGGGTAAAGTCTCCTTTTTACAATTTGCGTGAAGATGTGATAAAACTGGCGGATATTTTGGAAAAATCGCTGAAATCCGGCAACGCCGTTCCCGGCAAAAAAGAGATTTTTGAAAAACTGTACGGTGTTGAAATGCCTTTCGACGATCACAAACTGCGCATGACCATCAGTTTTCTTTTTCAAAACGCCGAGCGTTATCTTGTCGAGAAAGAAATTTTTGGAGACAAGGTTTTCATTCAAACCAAACTGGCGGAAATGTATCGCCGGCGAAAATTGCCCCGCCATTTTCAAAAACGCTGGCAGGAAGCAAATCAAAAACTCGAAAACCAAACCCACCGCCACGCCACTTTTCACAATAATCGCTACCAACTGCAATTGGAAGAATTTCAATTTTCGTCAGCTATGCGGCGCACCGAAGATTTTAATTTGCAGGCACTTTCCGACCAACTTGATCACACCTACATCGCTCAAAAATTGAAGCAAATTTGCCTGCTGCTTTCCCATCAGGCGGTTTATAAAAAAGATTATCATTTCGGTCTGCTGGATGAAATTTTGACTTACGTTCAAAATCAGCGTCTGGATAAAATTCCTGCCGTCGGCATTTATTATCACTGCTATCTAGCTTTGCAACAACCGGAAAAACCAGAATTGTTTCGCCATTTTCAATCTTTGATTTTTCAATCAGGAACGTTATTTCCAAAATCAGAAATGCGGGATTTATTTATCCTCGCCATCAATTTTTGCATCAAAAGGTACAATGAAGGCATCCGCAGTTTTCTGCAAATAGAATTTGAATTGTACCGCGAAGGATTGCGACGTGAATATTTATTGCAAGAAGGTACTTTGTCCAGATTTACTTATCGAAATATCGTGACGGTGGCTTTGGTGATGAAAGCTTTTGATTGGGTAGAAAAATTTATAAACGATTACCGCCCGGCTTTGGAGCCGGCTTACCGGGAAAGTACTTTCAGTTTTAATCTGGCCAGGCTTGAGTATGAACGAAAGAATTACGCGCAGGCATTATTACTGCTGCAAAAAGCGGATTATGAAGATTTACTGCTCAATCTTTCCGCAAAAGCGCTGGCGATGAAAATTTATTTCGAACTCGGAGAATTTGATCTGCTGCACGCCCATTTATCCGCCATGAAAGTTTTTATCAATCGCAAAAAACTCATCGGCTACCACCGCGACAATTATACGCGGCTGCTGGAATATGTCGGACGCATCCTCGAATTGCCCGCCGGACAGAGAAGTAAAAAAACTGAATTGAAAAAAGAAATAGAAAACCTTCCGGCTATTGCCGAAAAAGAGTGGTTGCTGGCGCAGGTATCGTGAGCCGCGGTTTTATTAAAATCACTCTTTTACTTCCACGCCAAGTTTTTTCAAAACCAGGGGCATCAAATCGTCAGTATCTTCGACAAACAAGACCGTATTGGGCACGCTGGTATCAAAAATCATGGAATAGTTGTTTTCCTTGCCGATTGACTGGATTGCGTCATTTACTTTTTTCAAAATCGGCTCAAGAAATTCCTGCCTTTTTTGTTGTACTTTATTTATAGCTTCCTGTTCGTAGGCTTGCAATTCTTCCTGTTCTTTTTGTAAAACGGCGCCCTGCTCTTGTTGTTGAAGCGGAGTCAAGTCACCGGCATTTCTTTTTTCAAAAAAAACTTTTGCTCTCGCTTCAAGTTTTGCGGCGCGGGATTGTCCGTCTGCCACGAGCGAATCGCGGTATTGCGCAAGCAAGCTGTCGGAAATTGTCACTTCGGGCAAAAGTTCCAAAAGATTGCCGACGTTAAGATGCCCGTATTTTTGGGCAATGGTAGTGGTTGAAATGCCAAAGGTCAAAATAAAGCCGAATGCCAAAATTTTAAGCGTACCTTTCATTAATTCAGTTTTGCGTGATTTGAAAAATTGTTTTGCAAACGTGTGCGGTTGCCAAAACGCTGCAAATGTAAGCAGACACACACGATTAGCTGTTAAAATAAGTTGAAAGTTTGCAGGATGATTTTTTGAAAGACGCGTCAAGCTCATTTCAAATCGGCGTCTTCCAGGCTGTTGATAATAAAAATGACCGTGTTGGCTATTTTTGTAAACTCCGTATCACTGTCAAAATAATCTACCAAACCTTTTTGAAGATTCTTGGTAAGCCGATTGTACCGCTCAAGTTGAAGAACAATATCATCAAACAAAGGCGAGTCGGAGCGGACTATTTTTTGCAGGTCTTTGAGCGCTTTGCCCGGGTCATTTATCAGCGTTTCTTTCAGTTGTGTTTGGGTTTTTGATAATTTTTCGCTGACGAGATCTTCCGAGAGTTCGACATCCAGAGCTTCTTCTTTCAAAATATCGTTTAATATCGTGGCGAGTTCCAACGCAGAATCAAGTTGTTCCAATGCATCCTCTTCTACGGATTTTTGCAACTTGTCCACTACCTTCCGCAATAATTCCAGGAAAATGAGATTTTCTTTTTTGCCCATCTATTCCGTTTCGAGTAAATAATTGAGAAGACGGAGCATTTTCTAACTTCCTTCGCGAACGAGGTAATTGCGAATATCTTCGCCGATGATGTTGGAGAGCCGGCTGTACAACAGCCTTCTTTTTTCTTCCGTAAAATTTCCTTCATCCACCCTGATCCAAAGACGAATTTTATCAGAATAAGGAATCTTAAGATCAGGCGTGGCGCTGATTTGATAAAGAAATTTTAGCGCCAATTCGGTAAGTTTCATGGTTTGACGGGCAATAACATCCTGCTCTAACAAGCCGGCTTTGGCGTAACGTTTCAGGTTGCCCATTTTCCAATAGATATTTTTCAAGCCCATTTCGGCTTCGTGTTGCTGATTCTCTTTGGCTATAATAACGAGTTCCAAAACTGCCCGCTCAAAATCCCCTTCGTTCAAAAGCCTTTCCAATCTTTTAAAAACCAAACTTATAATGTCCATAATCGAAATTTAACTTGTCAACAAATATAAACCTTTTAACGTTCGCTACCGAAAGTTTTTTTGTAACCAACGCTTGTGTAAACGCACCCGATTTAAAATGTAGTGTAATAAAAAAGGGTCCGGCAACACAAACCGGACCCCGCAAGTTTTCAATTGAACTTTTCGAGATGAACACAAAACTTAAAAGAGAATCAGGGTTATACAGGGTGCTTTTGAAGGGAACCGCAAAGTCGTCATTTAGGGGCATCCGGAGAAGTACCAATGTACGAAATGCAGGTTTGGATGTACGAAACCCCAATCTGAATGATCGAACAAATTTTTAAGACCCTGATTTCAGGTTTATTCAATCTCTAAATCCAGCCATTTTTCCAGAGCGTCAACCATCTTTTTGCGTTCCTCGGGCGTGAAGTTTTTAATCCGTGCGTCAAAATGATTTCGGCCGGCGAGATGAAACCAAAGCGCATCTACCTTATCGCTTGGCGGAACGCCAGCGGAAGTCCAGGTGTCAGTGGCGCCATAGATGTAAATAAATTGATTACCGTTTGTTTTCAGCCAATTATAGACTTTGTTGCTGAGTGTGGGATTGTAAGCCACTTTCATTTTCCCCGGTACAAAGGCTGCGTGCGGATGTTCGGGCACTGCTTTTAAAAATTCTTTAAAAGGTTCTGTTTCATAGCCATAGTAGCCGGTTTCGGTGGCTGCCTGGTAATAATGCGAGGCATAATTTTCAATTTCCTGATCAGAGAAAAAAGATATATCCACCACTTCGTTGAGATAATTTAAAATCGTATCCACCGGCGCTTTGATGTCCGGTATTTTATCGCAAGTGAACCCAACCTGCCAAAAACTGAAGGGATATTCCAAAACAGCGTATTCGAAAGCCTGCTCCAAACCGAGATAATCAAAAGTCAGCCCCTTGCCTTTTGCGTACCAGCTTAATCGTTTGAGCGCTTCCGGCTTTTCTTCCAAAAGCCGCATTTGGATCGCTTTGATGTCGGCGCGGCATTTTTCAGAACCTTGATTGTGCAAAAAAGTATAAATGCGCGGGTCTTCAAAAGTCGTATCGAGCGGTGCTACGTAAGGTATTGAAACCGTCACATCGTCAGGATAAAAATAGCGGTAATAAATTGTAGTCATACCGCCTTTGCTGATGCCCGTGCTGACCCATTTGTTTTTATAGAGCTGCCCGAAAATCTCTTTGATACGGTGATAGTCGCCGCAAGCCTGGCGCATATTGAGGTAATTCCAGTCTTTTGGTTCGGGCGTAGATTCTGCAAAAAACCGATGCTCAACTCTCAGTTGATTTGCGTCAAGCAACTCAGTGGCTTCATAAATGCGATTGCCCGCCGCCTGATAACCTTCCGTCACGATAACCATTGGGCGGTCAAAGCCGCGGTGCGAAAAATATACTTGCTGGTAAAAAGAGCCTTTTTCGGGATGGTCGTGATCGAGGGGCTGTTTTACCATCAATTCGTAAGCGGCGGCAAAACCTTCCGGCGCAGGCAACTCTTTAAAAATGACATCGGGGAGATTATAGAGCGCTTTTTCAAGAGCAGTTTGCCCGAAAAAAATGCCGGGCAACGAAACCAATAAAAAGATAAAAATGCGATTCATCATTGGATTGGATTTTTTAAAAAAAATTGAAGGGTGAAAATTAAAAATAAACGCGGTCGGAAAATACATCACCTTCATTCCGCTGCAAATTTTTGCGCGGCGTGTTGCAAATGTTCTTTCGTGCGCGCCAGGGCTTCTGCTAAATTCATTCCATCGGGGGTGACAGAAATTACTTTTTGCAAAGCCATTTTTTGCATTTCCTGCGGCGTGATTGTCGAACGCCCGCAAAAAACCACGACAGGTTT
>CALMIT010000836.1 GCA_937864255.1 uncultured Saprospiraceae bacterium | reverse complement strand
GATGTGAGCGAAGAATGGACCGTCATTGCCCGGAAATTCTGGCTCAAGGGAAAGCAGGATCATAAAATCAAACTACACCTCGCTCCCGCCCAGCAGACTTTGCAAATCCTGCTCGACGCAGGTCGCGCCGATGATTTTGATTTTGCATTCATTGACGCCGACAAAGTCAATTACGACGCGTATTATGAACTTTGCCTCCGGCTGGTGCGCCCCGGCGGCTTGATAGTCATAGACAATGTACTTTGGGAGGGTAAAGTGCTTGACCCGCATATCGTCGATCCCGACACCAACGCTTTTCAAGCCTTAAATAAAAAACTGCTCGGCGATGAGCGCGTGGACATCAGTATGCTACCAATGAGCGACGGCGTGACGCTGGTACGCCGCCGGTTTTAAAAAATTCTGGTATGAAAAATCTTATTTTATTGCACGGCGCCGCGGGTTGCGCGGAACAATTTGAGCATTTGCGCAAGCTGCTTTCAGACGATTTCCGGGTGTTTGCTTTTGATTTTTCGGGGCATGGCGGGCGGGCTTTTGAAGCGGATTTTGGTATTGAAAAATTTGCCGGCGAGCTGGCTGATTTTATACAAAAAGAGCGAATTGAAAATCCTTATATTTTTGGTTACAGCATGGGCGGTTATGTGGCTTTGAAAGCTGCCGCCGCTGCACTTATCCAACCGCAGGCGATGGTGACGCTGGCAACCAAAATGGACTGGACGCCCGAATCGGCTGCCCAAAATGCGCGTATGCTCAACGCCGAAAAAATAAAAGAAAAAGTGCCGGCTTTCGCCGAAATGCTGGCGCGCAGACACGGCAATGACTGGGAATTATTATTGCAAAAAACGGCTTCGATGATGCTCGACATGGGCGAACTGCCCGCCGTTTTGCCGGCTGATTTGAAAAAAATAAACTGTCCCGTAAAAATGACCGTGGGCGACCGCGACAATGTAGTGAGCACTGCCGAAACGGTAGAAGCAAGTCGCCATTTGCCGGAAGGCAGCTATGAAATCATCGAAAACCTCGAACATCCTTTTGAAAAAGTGGATGTAAAACTACTTTCCGTACTGCTCCGCAGTTTTTTTGGTGTATAGGTTTTTATCCCGCATCTGACCAATATTCACTTATTTTAGCCGAATATCCGATATTAACAAGAAAAATTTTGACAAACAGGGGGGGCTATATTTGTTGAAACGGACAACTAAAGGCAAAATCGTGTACGGTGAAAACGAGTAAACAAAGAATTCTTGCCTGATTTTAAGTCTGAAACATATTTCAAGCGGTCATAAATTTTTGAAAAAATACTGCACCATCAAAGGTTTTGCAGTAACGAAGATATTTATTTACCAAAAACCGATTGTTTATGAACCGACAAATTCCTATTCGCCCTCCGCCGGCGCAAAAGCGCCGTATTTATTCTGAAAAGAAAAACAGGCCACACCGAAAATCGGGCAGCCTGTTTGAATAATTAAATTAAAACTTAAAATAAAAATTATGGACAAGTTTATGATGGCTATCCAGCCTAAACGCTTTTTTATATTTAATCAGAGCCATACAGGCCTATTTTTTGCATTAATCTTATTGAACATGATGGCATCTTGTAGAAAAGAAATAAATAGTTTACCGGTAAAATCAATTGAAAGACCGACTTTAAATAATACTCAAAATATACCGGAAGGAATAATAGATATGCTAAAAATGAATGTATTGAGCGATGAGATAAGTTTGTACCCCTGTAATTGTGCCATTGAAGTGGTGGATATTAATTTTGATAATGGCAATTGCTTGGATGGATTAACTGATCAATTCGTTGGCTTTACGAGTAATGGCAATAACACTTTTTGTGCGGGTTCTTCATGTAAGATGGTAAATGGAGTTTACAAAAATTATCAATTTAATACTTGTCTTAATCCAATCGAATAGGCATGCCAGCAAATTTGGCCAAATCTAAGTGGGGGATTCGGCTTTCCATTTAATTGTAGCGTTTCTGCCTTTGCTTCAATTCCTATTGGATTGTATGGTCGAGTAGCACGACCTGAGCCTTGTCAAGAAGATTGTGGCGAAGTAAATCTTTCTATTGATTTTAAGATACATTGCTCAGGACCTAATTGTAGTAGTGGGGGAAGCGGTGAACCTGGTAATAGTTATTACTCTACGGGGTTGATAACAGCAACATACGATGAAAATAAATTAATTGTCGGATCCATAGATTTAGGAATTCTTGAAGGTTGCGGTTGTCAACCATCTTGGACCCCTAACTGAATAAAAATGATTTTAACTGAAATGTTGAACTGCCTTTAGTTTACTATTATAATGGTAAAGCGAAGGCAGTTTTTTACAAACACAGTTGCAATAAAATGGTTAATCCAAAAATAGTCACTTTTTTACTTGTCTTTCAATTGCTTCTTATAACGTTGAAGTTGTACGCCCAGCCTATAAGTTACATAAAAGAAATTTCTTTCAACTCTAATACGAGCCTTCCTGTTCTTGAAAGTTTTATTAATAATGAAGACCAAGTATATATTCGATTTTTTAATGACAGTATTGCACGTGTAAAATTTATCCCTGTTTTAGAGAAATTTAATCCAAACGCTCAAAATCAAAGCATTTCGCTCATTAGTATCGAACAGGAAGCATTACTACGTATACATCTTGATCTTCAATTATCAAAATTGATAGGGAAGAGCAAGTTTTATAGCACATTTATAGTATTAAATCTTGGCATGGATAGTTGTACAGGTGGTTTTATACATCTTGATTTGGAAACCGGAATAGGATGGAATTTATGCGATAAAAATTCAGAGCAATTACGTACGCCTCTTTCGGTTTTTTCAATTGACAATAAAGGAAATACCTACACTTTTTTAAAAATTGACGAATATATAGATACTATAAGGCATTATAAAATTGATTCGACTGGGGAAGTATTATTATCAAAAGAACTATTCTTCGGCAGTAACACAAATCGCTCAAAATTAAATCAGATTTTATATCAAGATGGCACTAACACACTTACTTTTAGTGGACGTGATTATAGCATGATTGCGAAAATAGATACTTTAGGCCGTTTTATGAAAGGACTTTCGATAAAAACGGAAAACATAGAAATTTCTGAAATTATATCTGATAAGAAAGGCGGATTTTGGCTGGCAGGCAGTACAGAGTTGATAAAAGGGATTTCGGGAAATAAAAAAGATTTAATTTTAATACGTTTGGATAAAGATTTTAATCTACTTTTTTCAAAGGTATTTCATGCGGAAAATTTTGATTTTTTTAAAGTTGCATTAAATAATTTACCGGATGGTAATTTGTCATTGGCTTATTCCACGAAAAGAGCCTTTCCTGTTATACTTTTTAAATTGGATATATTGGGCAATATCTTATGGCAAAAAGGCTATCCACTTTATGAGCCAAAGATTAATATTTTTTCAGACGGCTCACTGTTATTAACTACTCACAGACATTTTGATGCTATGGGGACTGTTTATCGAAAAGTGATCCTCGCTAAAACCGACTCTTTTGGAAACATCGATGGCTGTGAGGTATTTCCTACATGTTTGAGATCATCTGATGTAAAACTTGATTCATTTGAAGAGCTAATAATTAAAAGCAATAATTACATACACAGCTTGGAGCGCCGTGCTTTTTATGTAAAAGACACGACCACAACTTCTGCCGATTTCTGCGACATACCGCCCTCGCCCAGCCCGGAGTTTGTTTTGCCGGACACGGTTTGTGTGGGTACTTGTGTGGAAGCGACCGGTTTGAATAATCATTTCGCTCACGGCGTGGCCTGGGAACTCGAAGGTGAAAACCTCCACGAAATCCGATCCGATTCACTGGAATTTCGTCAGTGTTTTTCGCAGCCGGGAGCGTACACGGTGCGACAGCGGGTCTGGTTTTTGGGTTGTGTGTACGAGTACGAAAAAACGCTCACCGTGCTGGACGATCTCCGGCTGAGTTTTGATTTGGAAAAAGAAATCCTGTGCCAGCCGCCGCCGGCGCAGGTGAAAGTGCAGGGCAATCGCCCGCTGTCCGATGTAGCCTGGAATACCGGCGCTGCCGGAGAAACCATTTTCCCAAATACCGGCGGACAATACCGGGCGACTGCGACGGACGGCTACTGCCAGGCAAGGGACAGTTTTCAGATTGCTTTTTTGAATGAACTCATTTCACCGGATGAAGCGCTGCACATTCCCGACGACACGGTGGTGTGTGAGGCGCATCTGCCTTTTGCGCTCCGCCCGGAGAGCAGCGTGGCGACTGATTTTACGCTTGAAAATCAAAACGGCAGACAGTTTGATCTGCGCGAGCCGGGGCGGTACACCGTTCGCGCGGAAGTGTACGGCTGTCCGGTAGAAAAGCCTTTTGAATTAAAAACGGATCGCTGCGATTCGAAAATTTACCTGCCCACCGCTTTCAGTCCGAACAGCGACGGCATCAACGACGACTTCGCACCGCAAGGCAAGGATTTTACCACTTTGGAACTGCTGATTTTTGACCGCTGGGGCGGTCTGATTCACCGGTCGGAAGGTGTCGCTGCCGGCTGGGACGGCAAAACAGCATCCGGCGCATCCGCGCCACTCGGCGTGTACTCTTTCAAACTAACTTACCTCAATACGCTTTTAAACAAACAGGAAGAAGTGCAGGGTGATGTGACGGTGCTGCGCTGAGCCGAACTTTAAAAAATAAAAGCCGATATTTGAAGAAAACTAAATGAACCGGTATGAAAAAGCTAATGCTGTTGTTTTTCCTTTTTTGTTTTCATTTATTCGCGTATGCACAACCTCCCAGCTTTACTCAAAAATTAGAAGGCGATTATTTTTTATTTGACGCTTCTGTCAATGAAACAGATGAGATTTTTTTGCTTTCATGGCATTTGCCAGACAGATATACAATATCAATTATCAAATACAACCCTTCTCAACCATTAACAGGTAATCTTTTAGAATTAAATATGTATCCATTTATATTTCTTATCGATGCCGATAATTCAAGGCTTAAGTATATTTTCAAAAATTCAAAAGATGACTTATTTATTTATTTTTTCGGAATGCACCTTTTTTCGGCAGATCTAAATGCGTTTTGCAGAATTAATACAAAAACCGGACAACACTGGTGTCGGACAGGCGGAATCGGGCAGCACTCGACAATCACAATTGATTCTTTAAATCAAAGCCATTTTTTTATAAACACCGCAGGATGGGGTAGCTCCACCATTGGACTTTATTATCAAAAGCTCTCTCCTTCTGGAGCTTTGCTAAAAGCTAAAAAGCTTGAGTTCACAGGGTTTGATACCTATATTGATGAAAAACGGGTAGAGCCAACCGATGCCATTTTTCTCTCAAAAACTCAAAAAATAGCCTTCACCGGACATTTGGATAGAAAGAACTCTTTTTTGTTGGAAGCCGATACGGCAGGTCAATTTTATCGCAAAATAGCTTATAAAGATATTCACCTTAATCAGCTACTGTCAGTAGACGAAGAGAGTTTTTATGCCATCGGCAGCACTACGCTCAAAACAGATTTGTCAGGAAATCAGGAAGATTTGGTGTTGTTGAAATTAAACGCGGACTTTGAAGTGGTTTGGGCGAAAGTATATTTTGCCGACAATTTTGACTTTTATCGTGCGGTCATTAAAGTGTTGCCTGACGGAAATTTGGCGCTGGCTTATTCCACCGACGGCGCTTTTCCGGTGATACTGACCAAGTTGGATGATCAAGGTAATATGAAATGGCAAAAAGGTTATCCGTTCTTTGAGCCGATACTCAATGTTTTTTCGGATGGCTCACTCTTGCTTTGTACCCGCGAGCATTTCGACGCTGCCGGAAATACTTTTCAACAAATACTAATCGCCAAAACAGACACCCTGGGCGACATCGCCGGTTGCGAAGTTTTTCCCACCTGCTTGAATTCTACTGATGCGACCATTGAAACGAGCGAATTTACAATCAACGAATCTCTAATCAATCCAATGTCCGACTCCACCGAGTTGGTGTTCAGAGACTCTGTTGTGCGCTTCGCCGATTTCTGCGACATACCACCCTCGCCCAGCCCGGAATTTGTTTTGCCGGACACGGTTTGTGTGAGCGCTTGTGTGGAAGCGACGGGTTTGAATAATCATTTCGCTCACGGCGTGGTGTGGGAACTCGAAGGTGAAAATCTGCACGAAAGCCGACCGGATTCTTTTGAGTTTCGTCAGTGTTTTTCGCAGCCGGGAGCGTACACGGTGCGGCAGCAGGTTTGGTTTTTGGGCTGTGCCTACGAATACGAAAAGACGCTCACCGTGCTGGATGACTTACGACTGAGTTTTGATTTGGAAAAAGAATTTCTTTGCCAGCCGCCGCCAGCGCAGGTCAAAGTGCAAGCTAATCGTCCGCTAACTTCAGTGGAATGGAACACCGGCGCAAGCGGGGAGACTATTTTCACGGCGACAAGCGGACAATACCGGGCGACAGCGACGGACGGCTACTGTCAGGCAAGGGACAGTTTTAAAATTGCTTTTTTAAATGAACTGATATCGGCAGATGAAGCGTTGCAAATTCCCGCCGACACGGTGGTGTGCGAGGCGCATCTGCCTTTTACGCTCCGCCCTGTGAGCAGCGCGGCAACTGATTTTACGCTTGAAAATCAAAAGGGCAGGCAGTTTGATCTGCGTGTGCCGGGAAGGTACACCGTCAGCGCGGAAGTGTACGGCTGCCCGGTAGAAAAGAATTTTGAACTAAAAACGGATCGCTGCGATTCGAAGATTTACCTGCCCACCGCATTCAGTCCGAACGGCGACGGCATCAACGACGATTTTGCGCCGCAAGGCAAAGATTTTACCATTTTGAAGCTGCTGATATTTGACCGCTGGGGCGGTCTGGTTCACCGCTCGGAAGGCGCTACCGCAAGCTGGAATGGCAAGACTGCATCCGGTACATCCGCACCGCCCGGCGTTTACACCTACAAACTAACTTACCTCAATACGCTTTTAAACCGGCAGGAAGAAGTGCAGGGTGATGTGACGGTGCTAAGGTGAGCGTTTAAAATTTTGGATATTAACAAGAAAAATTAGGATAAAAAGGGGGGGGCGTGCTATATTTGTTGCAACGGACAACTAAAGGCAAAATCGTGTACGGTGAAAACGAGTAAACAAAGAATTCTTGCCTGATTTTAAGTCTGAAACATATTTCAAGCGGTCATAAATTTTTGAAAAAATACTGCACCATCAAAGGTTTTGCAGTAACGAAGATATTTATTTACCAAAAACCGATTGTTTATGAACCGACAAATTCCTATTCGCCCTCCGCCGGCGCAAAAGCGCCGTATTTATTCTGAAAAGAAAAACAGGCCACACCGAAAATCGGGCAGCCTGTTTGAATAATTAAATTAAAACTTAAAATAAAAATTATGGACAAGTTTATGATGGCTATCCAGCCTAAACGCTTTTTTATATTTAATCAGAGCCATACAGGCCTATTTTTTGCATTAATCTTATTGAACATGATGGCATCTTGTAGAAAAGAAATAAATAGTTTACCGGTAAAATCAATTGAAAGACCGACTTTAAATAATACTCAAAATATACCGGAAGGAATAATAGATATGCTAAAAATGAATGTATTGAGCGATGAGATAAGTTTGTACCCCTGTAATTGTGCCATTGAAGTGGTGGATATTAATTTTGATAATGGCAATTGCTTGGATGGATTAACTGATCAATTCGTTGGCTTTACGAGTAATGGCAATAACACTTTTTGTGCGGGTTCTTCATGTAAGATGGTAAATGGAGTTTACAAAAATTATCAATTTAATACTTGTCTTAATCCAATCGAATAGGCATGCCAGCAAATTTGGCCAAATCTAAGTGGGGGATTCGGCTTTCCATTTAATTGTAGCGTTTCTGCCTTTGCTTCAATTCCTATTGGATTGTATGGTCGAGTAGCACGACCTGAGCCTTGTCAAGAAGATTGTGGCGAAGTAAATCTTTCTATTGATTTTAAGATACATTGCTCAGGACCTAATTGTAGTAGTGGGGGAAGCGGTGAACCTGGTAATAGTTATTACTCTACGGGGTTGATAACAGCAACATACGATGAAAATAAATTAATTGTCGGATCCATAGATTTAGGAATTCTTGAAGGTTGCGGTTGTCAACCATCTTGGACCCCTAACTGAATAAAAATGATTTTAACTGAAATGTTGAACTGCCTTTAGTTTACTATTATAATGGTAAAGCGAAGGCAGTTTTTTACAAACACAGTTGCAATAAAATGGTTAATCCAAAAATAGTCACTTTTTTACTTGTCTTTCAATTGCTTCTTATAACGTTGAAGTTGTACGCCCAGCCTATAAGTTACATAAAAGAAATTTCTTTCAACTCTAATACGAGCCTTCCTGTTCTTGAAAGTTTTATTAATAATGAAGACCAAGTATATATTCGATTTTTTAATGACAGTATTGCACGTGTAAAATTTATCCCTGTTTTAGAGAAATTTAATCCAAACGCTCAAAATCAAAGCATTTCGCTCATTAGTATCGAACAGGAAGCATTACTACGTATACATCTTGATCTTCAATTATCAAAATTGATAGGGAAGAGCAAGTTTTATAGCACATTTATAGTATTAAATCTTGGCATGGATAGTTGTACAGGTGGTTTTATACATCTTGATTTGGAAACCGGAATAGGATGGAATTTATGCGATAAAAATTCAGAGCAATTACGTACGCCTCTTTCGGTTTTTTCAATTGACAATAAAGGAAATACCTACACTTTTTTAAAAATTGACGAATATATAGATACTATAAGGCATTATAAAATTGATTCGACTGGGGAAGTATTATTATCAAAAGAACTATTCTTCGGCAGTAACACAAATCGCTCAAAATTAAATCAGATTTTATATCAAGATGGCACTAACACACTTACTTTTAGTGGACGTGATTATAGCATGATTGCGAAAATAGATACTTTAGGCCGTTTTATGAAAGGACTTTCGATAAAAACGGAAAACATAGAAATTTCTGAAATTATATCTGATAAGAAAGGCGGATTTTGGCTGGCAGGCAGTACAGAGTTGATAAAAGGGATTTCGGGAAATAAAAAAGATTTAATTTTAATACGTTTGGATAAAGATTTTAATCTACTTTTTTCAAAGGTATTTCATGCGGAAAATTTTGATTTTTTTAAAGTTGCATTAAATAATTTACCGGATGGTAATTTGTCATTGGCTTATTCCACGAAAAGAGCCTTTCCTGTTATACTTTTTAAATTGGATATATTGGGCAATATCTTATGGCAAAAAGGCTATCCACTTTATGAGCCAAAGATTAATATTTTTTCAGACGGCTCACTGTTATTAACTACTCACAGACATTTTGATGCTATGGGGACTGTTTATCGAAAAGTGATCCTCGCTAAAACCGACTCTTTTGGAAACATCGATGGCTGTGAGGTATTTCCTACATGTTTGAGATCATCTGATGTAAAACTTGATTCATTTGAAGAGCTAATAATTAAAAGCAATAATTACATACACAGCTTGGAGCGCCGTGCTTTTTATGTAAAAGACACGACCACAACTTCTGCCGATTTCTGCGACATACCGCCCTCGCCCAGCCCGGAGTTTGTTTTGCCGGACACGGTTTGTGTGGGTACTTGTGTGGAAGCGACCGGTTTGAATAATCATTTCGCTCACGGCGTGGCCTGGGAACTCGAAGGTGAAAACCTCCACGAAATCCGATCCGATTCACTGGAATTTCGTCAGTGTTTTTCGCAGCCGGGAGCGTACACGGTGCGACAGCGGGTCTGGTTTTTGGGTTGTGTGTACGAGTACGAAAAAACGCTCACCGTGCTGGACGATCTCCGGCTGAGTTTTGATTTGGAAAAAGAAATCCTGTGCCAGCCGCCGCCGGCGCAGGTGAAAGTGCAGGGCAATCGCCCGCTGTCCGATGTAGCCTGGAATACCGGCGCTGCCGGAGAAACCATTTTCCCAAATACCGGCGGACAATACCGGGCGACTGCGACGGACGGCTACTGCCAGGCAAGGGACAGTTTTCAGATTGCTTTTTTGAATGAACTCATTTCACCGGATGAAGCGCTGCACATTCCCGACGACACGGTGGTGTGTGAGGCGCATCTGCCTTTTGCGCTCCGCCCGGAGAGCAGCGTGGCGACTGATTTTACGCTTGAAAATCAAAACGGCAGACAGTTTGATCTGCGCGAGCCGGGGCGGTACACCGTTCGCGCGGAAGTGTACGGCTGTCCGGTAGAAAAGCCTTTTGAATTAAAAACGGATCGCTGCGATTCGAAAATTTACCTGCCCACCGCTTTCAGTCCGAACAGCGACGGCATCAACGACGACTTCGCACCGCAAGGCAAGGATTTTACCACTTTGGAACTGCTGATTTTTGACCGCTGGGGCGGTCTGATTCACCGGTCGGAAGGTGTCGCTGCCGGCTGGGACGGCAAAACAGCATCCGGCGCATCCGCGCCACTCGGCGTGTACTCTTTCAAACTAACTTACCTCAATACGCTTTTAAACAAACAGGAAGAAGTGCAGGGTGATGTGACGGTGCTGCGCTGAGCCGAACTTTAAAAAATAAAAGCCGATATTTGAAGAAAACTAAATGAACCGGTATGAAAAAGCTAATGCTGTTGTTTTTCCTTTTTTGTTTTCATTTATTCGCGTATGCACAACCTCCCAGCTTTACTCAAAAATTAGAAGGCGATTATTTTTTATTTGACGCTTCTGTCAATGAAACAGATGAGATTTTTTTGCTTTCATGGCATTTGCCAGACAGATATACAATATCAATTATCAAATACAACCCTTCTCAACCATTAACAGGTAATCTTTTAGAATTAAATATGTATCCATTTATATTTCTTATCGATGCCGATAATTCAAGGCTTAAGTATATTTTCAAAAATTCAAAAGATGACTTATTTATTTATTTTTTCGGAATGCACCTTTTTTCGGCAGATCTAAATGCGTTTTGCAGAATTAATACAAAAACCGGACAACACTGGTGTCGGACAGGCGGAATCGGGCAGCACTCGACAATCACAATTGATTCTTTAAATCAAAGCCATTTTTTTATAAACACCGCAGGATGGGGTAGCTCCACCATTGGACTTTATTATCAAAAGCTCTCTCCTTCTGGAGCTTTGCTAAAAGCTAAAAAGCTTGAGTTCACAGGGTTTGATACCTATATTGATGAAAAACGGGTAGAGCCAACCGATGCCATTTTTCTCTCAAAAACTCAAAAAATAGCCTTCACCGGACATTTGGATAGAAAGAACTCTTTTTTGTTGGAAGCCGATACGGCAGGTCAATTTTATCGCAAAATAGCTTATAAAGATATTCACCTTAATCAGCTACTGTCAGTAGACGAAGAGAGTTTTTATGCCATCGGCAGCACTACGCTCAAAACAGATTTGTCAGGAAATCAGGAAGATTTGGTGTTGTTGAAATTAAACGCGGACTTTGAAGTGGTTTGGGCGAAAGTATATTTTGCCGACAATTTTGACTTTTATCGTGCGGTCATTAAAGTGTTGCCTGACGGAAATTTGGCGCTGGCTTATTCCACCGACGGCGCTTTTCCGGTGATACTGACCAAGTTGGATGATCAAGGTAATATGAAATGGCAAAAAGGTTATCCGTTCTTTGAGCCGATACTCAATGTTTTTTCGGATGGCTCACTCTTGCTTTGTACCCGCGAGCATTTCGACGCTGCCGGAAATACTTTTCAACAAATACTAATCGCCAAAACAGACACCCTGGGCGACATCGCCGGTTGCGAAGTTTTTCCCACCTGCTTGAATTCTACTGATGCGACCATTGAAACGAGCGAATTTACAATCAACGAATCTCTAATCAATCCAATGTCCGACTCCACCGAGTTGGTGTTCAGAGACTCTGTTGTGCGCTTCGCCGATTTCTGCGACATACCACCCTCGCCCAGCCCGGAATTTGTTTTGCCGGACACGGTTTGTGTGAGCGCTTGTGTGGAAGCGACGGGTTTGAATAATCATTTCGCTCACGGCGTGGTGTGGGAACTCGAAGGTGAAAATCTGCACGAAAGCCGACCGGATTCTTTTGAGTTTCGTCAGTGTTTTTCGCAGCCGGGAGCGTACACGGTGCGGCAGCAGGTTTGGTTTTTGGGCTGTGCCTACGAATACGAAAAGACGCTCACCGTGCTGGATGACTTACGACTGAGTTTTGATTTGGAAAAAGAATTTCTTTGCCAGCCGCCGCCAGCGCAGGTCAAAGTGCAAGCTAATCGTCCGCTAACTTCAGTGGAATGGAACACCGGCGCAAGCGGGGAGACTATTTTCACGGCGACAAGCGGACAATACCGGGCGACAGCGACGGACGGCTACTGTCAGGCAAGGGACAGTTTTAAAATTGCTTTTTTAAATGAACTGATATCGGCAGATGAAGCACTGCAAATTCCAACCGACACAGTGGTGTGCGAGGCGCACCTACCTTTTACGCTCCGACCCGTGAGTACCGTGGCGACGGATTTTACACTTGAAAATCAAAACGGCAGGCAGTTTGACCTGCGTGTGCCGGGAAGGTACACCGTTCGCGCGGAAGTGTACGGCTGTCCGGTAGAAAAAAGTTTTGAATTGAAGACGGATCGCTGCGCAGCGAAGATTTACCTGCCCACCGCATTCAGTCCAAATGGCGACGGTATCAACGACGACTTCGCCCCGCAAGGCAAAGATTTTACCACTTTGGAACTGCTAATATTTGATCGCTGGGGCGGTCTGATTCACTGTTCGGAAGGCGCTACCGCTGGCTGGGATAGCAAAACCGAATCCGGTGCATCCGCACCACTCGACGTTTATACCTACAAACTGACTTACCTCAATACGCTTTTAAACCGGCAGGAAGAAATACAGGGCGACGTAACGGTGTTGCGATGAGAAAACCTCTTTACTTTCAAAAGTGCAAATCAGTTTTTTAACCGGGAACTACTATTTTTAATTTACGCCTCAGGTAAGTCTTTTCGCTGACAAGATCAAAAAATCCACAAGCATTTCATTTTGAAAACCGGCAAATCGGATTAAGTTTCGATTGTTTTTTGGAGTTTTAACTACTCAAAACTTTAAATAATGCGCTTATTATGCTTAAAGAAAATCTAATTTCAGGAATTGAGGAGGTAGAAAAAATAGCGCGCGCGTCGCGGTTTGAAAGAATGTTATCGAATCCTTTTAAATATGCGCTCGCTATTCTGTTTCGCAAGTTTTTTTATAGCAGAACCGAAAAAGAAATAGAAGTTATATCCAAAACATTTTTTAATGCAGACATGAATATACTGCTTCCTTCCAGCACCGATATTTATCTGGCAGGCGGAAAATCTCATGATTCGGAAATAAGACTTGCCAAGTTTTTGATTAAAAATCTGAATACGAACGACACTTTTATTGACGTGGGGGCTCATTATGGCTATTTTTCTTTACTTGCTTCAACTTTGGTAGGAGTAAAAGGAAAAATCATTGCCTTCGAAGCAGCGCCGGCTACATTTCGTATTCTTGAAAAAAATAAGTCGAAAACAAATAATGTGCAGACCTACAATTTTGCCGTTTCGGATACAAACAACGAGGTGCTTTTTTTCGAATTTCCTAATCTTTATTCCGAGTATAACACACTTGACGCAAATCAATTCGAAAATCAAAAATGGTTTGACAAATCCAAAGCAAAAAAACTCAAAATAAAAGCTGTAACCCTTGATGAATTTTTGTTGCAAAAAAACTATCGCCCAAAAATCATAAAAATAGATGTGGAAGGCGCTGAGTTCAAAGTGCTAAACGGAGCGAATAAGTATTTACAGCATAATTCACCGATAATTGTCATGGAATATCTCTCCGACACGCGAGGAAATAAAAGTCATATCCGGGCGGAGCGTTTGCTGAAATCATTGGGATTCAGCGCATGTATGATTAATAACCAGGGAGCGCCAAAAACTGTAAACGATATTGGGCGGTATTTTAAAATAAATAAAATAGAATCGGATAACATCGTATTCGTAAAAAATAAAAACGGCAATTAGTTAAAATAGCACGCTATGCTTTTAAAAGAATCAATACCTGGAAAAGTATTTTTTATCAGCCAAAATATTAAAAATGGGGAAAATAAATTATCGAATCGAAGGCATGACAATGGCAATTTCAAATATACCGGCAATGCTGGATTTTTATTCCAAGGTTTTTGAAATTACATTTACTGAAAAAGAATTGTATAATACCCGCTTATATTCAGGAGTCTGGGGTGGATTTGAACTTCTTTTTTGTCCGGCAGAAATAGCGGGAAATGAAGCCGAGCAAAACAGGCATCAGTTCGATATTGTCGTTTCGGATTTGAATAAAATCATCGAAACCACGGTAAAATATGGCGGAAGCCTAATGGGAGAAATTGTTGAAAACGACGCTTGCCTGAGTATCGGAATATATGACCCTGATAAAAATTCAATTGTATTCAAACAATTAAAATCATAAACTCAAAAACCAGCTTAAAGATTCGCTCACCTTTCCACATACGTCACCTGTTCCGGTTCCAGCAATGGCATATACATGAATTTCAAAAGTAGTTGCACGGTGGCGAGTACATCCTTTTCGCAATAGGTGCTGATGCGATCCAGATCTTTTTCTTCCCAATACACGCGACCTACCTCGCTGCCGTCCATATCATCTTTTGGCGAGGGAAAGCCCAATACTGCCGCCAGCAATTTTAGAGAAGTAAAACTTTTGGCGTCGCCAAATTTCCAAAGTTCGAGGGTATCCAGGAGATGTTTGGTTTCCCAGGGTTTTTTGCCGTGTAGCTGGAGCATCGCGGGGTGCGCAATCTGGTGGACGACCATGCGCCGGCAGATGTAAGGCACGTCAAATTCTTTGATGTTGTGTCCGCAGATAAATTGCCGGTCAGGGTTTTTGTAATATTGATTGAGCAGGGCGGCAAAATCGGTCAGCAGTTTTGCTTCGTCGTCATCGGCGAAAGATTTGAGGCGCAGCGAAAGTTTCTGATTTTTATCTCTGAAAACGATACCCACGGAAATGCAGATGATTTTGCCAAATTCGGAATAAATGGCTGCGCGGTCTTTGTACAGAGCGGCAAACACACCGTCGTCGGTAGGTTCGTCTTTGGCAGCGAGCATCCGGCTGCTTTTGAGGCGCCAGAGTTCCTGAAAATTTTCATCCAAATCAAAAAAACCAGCCTCCCTGGAAGCTGTTTCGATGTCGAGAAAAAGGACGTTGGCGATGTCGAGGTGGTTTATCATAGTTTTATTTTTATAAAAATAATGCACGGCTGAACAGGAAAAGGGTCTCTATCGTTCACAAGGTACAAATTTGGAAAAAGCGCGCGGTGCAGGATACTTTTTTCCACTTTTTATGAGAAATTTTTTGACACGTACAATAAAAAGGATAAAACCATCATTACTTGTGTTAATTTTGCGATGTAAATCGAATTTTTTGAAAAAGACATTCGTCCATCTGGTTTCCCAAACAGCTCACACTTTTTAAAACTACTCGTTTATAGAGAACAATTTACCCGTATTTCACATACGTTTATTTCAATCCAAAACAGCATTTTCTAACTCAAAAAAGAAACTTCATCATGACGACGAACAATTCGAAACAAAGATTGATCGCCATCGCATCAGTTATTATCGTCCTCTTACTCGGCGTTAATATTTTCCTTTTGGTAAACAACATGAACAAAGGTAAAGCGCTAGAAGAAAAAACCGTAGCGCTGACAGAATCCGAACAACTGCGCGACTCCCTCGAAAATCAATACAACCAGGCCATCCTCGAACTCGATCAAATGAAAGGCACCAACGCCGAACTCAATTCTATCATCGAGCAGCAAAAAGCCGAATTAGGTGAGCAGAAAAACAAAATCGCCGGCTTGATCAACAACAAAAAAGACCTCGCCCGCGCCCGCGAAGAAATCAAAAACCTGACTACCCAGGTGCAGGATTACGTCGCACAAATCGAGAATCTCAAATCCGAAAACCAGTCGCTGACGGATCAAAATACGCAGCTCTCCACTGACCTCAGCAGCCAGCGTATGCAAAACGAAGAGTTGTCGACCGCGAAAGCCGCTTTGGTAAGCGAAAAGCAGCAGTTGGAAACAGAACGCAGTGCCTTATCTGAAAAAGTGAATTTTGCTTCCGTGGTAAAAGTGGACGGCATCCAGGCTACTGGCTACAAAGAAAAAGACAGTGGCAAATTGTCGAAAAAGAAATACGCCAAAAACGTAGAGGTGCTTGACGTTTGTTTCAACACTACCGTAAACAAAGTAGCCGAAAGCGGGAAAGAGCGCTTTTATGTGCGCATCATTAACCCGGTGGGCGAGACTATTTCGATAGACGAATTAGGTTCGGGCGTCATCAGGAGCAAAGAAACAGGCAGCGAAATTCGATACACGCAAATGATCGAAGAAACATACAACAACGACGCGCAAAAAGTATGCTTTAAATGGGAAAATCCGAACGGATTTCAAAAAGGAACTTACGAAGTGGAAATTTACAACAAAGGCTTCCTCGCAGGCAAAGGTAATTTCCGTCTGAAATAAAATAACGGTCATTCCAAGACCGACATAATATCCTTAAAAACCGTGAATCCAGTTTCAACCGCCGGATGACTTTGTGTCACTCCGGCGGTTGCTTTTTGGCAAAAATTTTAAAAGACGGCATGAATTACGTATAACTTAACCGGCATAGAACAGTGATCAAAAACACCTTTTGCGGCTGATTCGTATCATCGTAAGCATACAGGCAAAGAAGATAGTTTTAACAAAAATTTCGGAGCCATGAAAGATACGCCAGTTTCCGCCATAATGACCCATCCGGTAGTCACTATTAATGTTCACAGCACGCTTGACGAAGCCGAAAAACTGATGCGCCGCCAAAAAATCAGGCACCTGCCTGTAGTAAAAAGCCAACGCCTGGTCGGCATCATCAGCCTCACCGATTTGCAACGTTTGAGTTTTGCAGACAACTTCGGCGACGAAGAAATAGACGCGGACGTGGCGGTTTACAATATGTTCAGAGTGAGGCATGTAATGGTCGCGCACCCCACGACCATTCATATCAAGCAAACTATTTATGACGCTGCAAAAATCCTCTCTGAGCATGAATTTCATGCCTTGCCGGTGATAGACGGCGAATCGGTCGTCGGTATCATCACGACGACCGATTTGATTCGCTATTTTTTGGAAAAAATGGAGTAATCAGTACTTGCCAAAAATTAAAATAGGAGCGCCCGTTTTCATGATGAAAACGGGCGCTCCTATTTTAACCTATTCACAATATCAAATGGCTGTAAAATATATTTATCAACAGAAGTTGCAACCGGTTTTTTTGTGTGCTATTTTTACTTCGCTTTTTAGGTGTAAGCCTATCCTTTAAACTTATTCCCAATCTGAGATTTGAAAAGCGATCTGACTCATACGCACGAGATGCGACTTACCATCGCTCTTCTTCCAAATCCTTATTTTTTCAGAATTGATTTAAATCTAATGCAATTTTTATAGTAAAAATTAGAAAGTTGCCCTGATTGATTACCCGAATTCCGACCCGGACCAACCCATTTAACGAACATCAAAAATTTTTAAAATCATGCAAAAACAAAACTACTTTGCTGCCCTTACTTTAGTCTTTGGATGCTTCTTCACCACACACAGTTTTGCTACCGCAGCAAAAAGCTATCCGGACATCCAAAGTAAAAAATCTGAAGAAGGGAAAATTATTTCCCTGAATAGCTCGGCCATGCTTTTGCCAGATCCTTGCCAAATTGTCTATACCGGCTCAATAGTACCCGGTGATCCTTTACAAACCGGCAGATTACTTAGAAATGGAATTGCCTCAAGCTGCGAGAATCTCAAAGGCTCTCCTGGTTTAAATGATGCTACGATAATGCGCTATTATGACAGCTATAGCTACACCAACACAGAAAATAGTTCGAAATGCCTGACAGTTACGATATCCAGCTGTGGAATTAACCTTTTTCATGCGGCCTATCTCAACACTTTCAATCCTGCTGCTCCAGCTCAAAATTACCTCGCTGATCCGGGCGCTTCTTCTGCTCTAAGTTCTTATTCCTTTAATCTTCCGGCGAATTCAACAGCCGTATTTGTCGTGCATGGTGTTAATTCGGGAAGCACCTGTGATGCCTATACGCTTACAATAAATCAATGCCCGCCCTGCGATGCTGCGATTTCTAATGTCAGTGCGACTGCTGAAAGTTGCCTCGGCAATGACGATGGTACGCTAACTGTCACTGCTTCCTGTACCACCTGTAGCGCTCTGGAATATTCCATCAATGGCACGGACTGGCAGCCAGGTAGTACTTTTAATGGTTTGCCACCTGCGAATTATACAGTAACCGTGCGCGATGCAGGCGACGAAAGCTGTAGCGCTTCAACGTCTGCCATTGTAAATCCGGGTACTCCGGGTAATGCGCTCGAACAAACGAACGTGGTATACCACAATCCAAACTCGGTAACGGTGTACTGGAGTACCATACCGGGTAGTACCAACTATATGATGCGTTACAGACCTGTGGGCGGGGCTTGGACAGAAATTACTTCCTTGCGAGCCTGGCGGCGATTATACAGCCTTAGCGCGTGCACTCCTTATGAAGTTCAATTCAAAAACTACATCGGCGGAATGTGGACTTGCTGGTCGCAATTTTATTATTTCACCACGCCTTGCGCCAAAACTTTCGGAACCGGCAAAAACAACAACGACCTGAGCGCCGGTATGCAGGTCTTCCCGAATCCGGTCAGCGAGGTGCTTAATATCGTTTTGGATGAAAATATGCTGGACAAAGCTGTCAGCCTCACGCTACGCGACCAACTCGGGCGGGTAGTCTGGAGCAGAAACATCCAAAATCTGGAAACGAATTTGGTAGAATTGAACGTGCGTGAAAACCAGCTCGCGGCAGGCGTTTATATGCTTTCTTTGCAAAATGCCGACTGCGTGACGACTGCGCAAATAGTAGTGAATCGTTAATCTTTACGCTCTTCCCGCCTCTGCGAGATTTTTATATCTTGCAGAGGCGCGGAGGGCGCGGAGGGCGCGGAGAAGAAACATTGAATTAATAATCACAACTACCCCTCGTTTAAAATCTTATAAAACTCTTTTAGTATGCAAAAGACATTTTTACTTACCGGTATCTTTTTTTCTTTATTTCTGAGTACCAATTTCCTTTTTGCCCAATGTGTCAGCGATAATTTTGAATCCGGAACATTTGGCCCACCGTGGAACACGGGATCGGGATATACCCAGACTATCGTCAATACGGATCCGGCCCAGGGTATCTATTCCTTGAGAAACTCAGGTGTTTCCGCTTTTTATCAGGGGCCTAATCTGATTTTTACACCCTTTCAACCTACCGAAGTTTCCTGGTGGATTAAAACAGACGTTACAGATGGGGCCAATGGTTATTTCGTACTTGGGAATATTAATATTCATAGCGATAATGGAATTCTTTTTTCCTATTGTAACAGTACCAGCGGTTTACGCTTTTTTAATACTACTGGTTATAACCACCCAATATCAGCCAACACCTGGTACCATGTGGAGGTAAAAAATATAGATTGGACAGCCCGAAATATGGACATTTATGTGGATGGCAATTTGATTTTAGAAAATTGGGCTTTTCGCTCAAGTACTGCTACCTATGTGGACAGGCTTCATTTATTTAATCTAGGTACTGCTAATCCTCAATATGATGATATTCGCATCGGCAGCGATTGTGTCGGTGACCTGGATGGTGACGAGGATGGTTATACCGTAGCACAAGGCGACTGCGACGACACAAATGCAGACCTCAACCCCGGTACCGCGCCTGCTCAAAGCAGCGTGACTTATCACAACCAAAATTCGGTCACCGTTTACTGGAACACAGTGCCGGGCAGCACGAATTACGGCGTCCGCTACAGGTTGCAGGGCAGCAATGACACGTGGACAGAAGCGACTTCGCTGCGCGCATGGAGACGCTTGTACAGCCTGGCGGCCTGCACGAGCTACGAGGTGCAATTCCGTAATTTTAAAAACGGGCTGTGGAATTGCTGGTCAGTGAATTATTATTTCACCACGCCTTGCGCCAAAACTTTCGGAGTTGGCAAAAACAACAACGACCTGAGCGCCGGTATGCAGGTTTTCCCGAATCCTACCAGCGATTTGTTGAATATCGTTTTGGATGAAAATATGCTGGACAAAGCTGTCAGCCTCACGCTGCGCGATCAACTGGGCCGCGACGTTTGGAATAGAAAAATTCAAAACCTGGAAACGACTTCGATTGAATTGAATGTGCGTGAATATCACTTTGCGGCGGGCGTTTATACGCTTTCACTGCAAAGCGAAAATAGCGTGACGACCACCCAGGTGGTGATAAATAAATAAAATACCTTCTCGAAACCGGATTGAAGGTTGCCCTTTTTATTCAAACAACAATAAACAGGTAATCTCAATCCGGTTTTTATAATCAAATTATTTTTGGCCTGTTTTTTGGGGTTTCTTTCTCCAGTCTCCCATTAAT
>CALMIT010000835.1 GCA_937864255.1 uncultured Saprospiraceae bacterium | reverse complement strand
GATGAATTTGAAAAAACAGGGAATGTTGGCGCTCACTTTTGCCAATCCGGCCGATTATGAAAAAATCCGCCAGGACGACAAAATTGACATCAAAGGTTTTTCGGGCATGAAGCCGGGGAAAAATCTGACTGTGGTACTGCGCCACGCCGACGGGACTACCGACGAATTTGAAGTAAAACATACATACAACAAGCAACAAATAGCCTGGGTGCGTGCCGGTTCGGCGCTGAACAAAATCAGAGAAGAACTGGGCGCGATTTAACCCATCCGATAAAATTTACGCGAAAGGCGTGTTCGGGAGTGAAAAACTTTCCGGCACGCCTTTTTAGTTTTTTGCCTTTGTAAAGAGTGCTGTTAAAAATTTGAAAACTGAAATTTTAAAAATATATTGGCCGCAATACCCTTTTATAAAATCATGAAAATCGCAGCTTTATGTTAGCAAGAAACAACACTTTCTTTTTTATCCCGGTCAAAATTCCTATCGCTCCCGACTTCCCCGCGAAAGAATAAGTATTAAAAGCGAAACCCTTTTATCGTCCATTTTGAAGTGGGCGAAGCAGCGGCATACCGCTAAAAACAGGCGACCTCGCCAGTCAATTTAGAAAAACCGGAGAGACTTTTCGACAATACGACGTCTCAGCAAATGCCAAAAAATTAAGCGTATGGATAAAAAGAAAATAATTCTTACCGGGAATTTCGGAGTAGGAAAAACCTCGCTCTTCAACCGTTATCTTTACAGTCAGTTTGATGATAAATATCTGACTTCCATCGGCGTAAAAGTGGACAGAAAAAACGTGTTGGTAAACGGCGAGGAGATGACGCTACTCGTGTGGGATATTGCGGGTGAAATTACGCAGGATAAAGTGCCTGTGTCTTATTTTATCGGCGCCAGCGCGGTGATTTATGTTTTTGACCTTACGCGCCCCTCCACCTACAAAAATCTTGAATTTGACCTGAAATACATGGACAAGGTTTTGCCCGGCGTACTCATAAAAGTTGTGGGCAACAAAAAAGATCTCATCTCTACCGACCAACTCGAAGCACTAAAAAAGGAACTTTACTATCCGGCAGATATTTACACCAGCGCAAAAACCGGCGAAAATGTAGAGCCGCTTTTTCAGGATTTGGCAAAATCACTAAAAGGAGATTTTAATGGCTGACATCAACCTCTACCCGACCCCGCCGGCTTCGTGGCGGCAATTAATTTTACTGGATGACGAAGCGTGTATTTTGGCAAGTTGCGATTCAATTTTCTGCACCAAAAAATTAAGAGAAACAGGCATCCTGGAATTTTTTCCCCTCGTGGAAAGTATTTTTCCCAACATCGTGGAATTAAAACCCGGCCACCCCGAAATCAGAATCCATAAAATAAGTCCGATCTATCGGGGGCTTTCAGGCTACTATGATTTTTCTTTTATCCGAACGGATATTGATACGCGGCTGCCAATTTTGTGGACGATTTATGACTTTACGCGATTGTATGAAGACTATTATAAAAATCTTCAGCAAAAGCACGACATAGAAATGGCGCGGGAGTTGCTGGAAATGAAATTTTGACAAGCGGCAAAAAAAATTCCTGAAAAATAGTCGTCGGACAACTTTTTTGCACATCTCCGCGGCACGCCCTGTTTTTTCTTGTGCGAATTATCTATTTTTATCTGAACTTTTTCTAACCGGTTTTGTCATTCGATTTATCAGCGACGCTTTTATATGAAATCTCTCTTTTTACCACTCTTCCTGATTTTGTCCGGCTTGCAATTGACAGCGCAAGTCACATTCCAACCCAAACAATTAAGTTTTGAGGATAAAGGAGTCGTTTATAAAAAAGAAATGACTTTCGATTTTAAACTGCAAACCAACGGTTTTTCTATCGCCACTAATTTCGGGAAACTGCGTACTTATTATCTGACCACCTATTATCATATCGAACTTGGCGAGTTGAAAAACATTAAAGAATATCGCCAGCAAAGTTTTGAAACCAACACCATCAGCGGTCTGGGCAGCAGCAATTCTTTCGTTTTTGGCAAGCAAAACAGCTTTTTTGTGCTGCGGGGCGGGTATGGTCAAAAGCGTTACTTTTCCGAAAAAGCAAAAAAACAGGGATTGGCAATCGGTATGACCTACGAAGGCGGCCCTTCACTCGGATTGCTCAAACCATATTACCTGGATCTCGGTTATCCGATTGACAACGGTCCTCAAATGAACATCAGAAGCGAAAAATATAGCGCGCAAAATCACGACATTTTCCTGGATCGCACGCGCATCAGCGGCGCGACTGGTTTTACCAAAGGTCTCTCCGAACTTTCTATCATACCCGGTATTCATGCTCAAGCCACCGCTCATTTTGACTGGGGCGCTTTTGACGAATTTGTGAAAGCAATTGACGCCGGTATCATGGTAGATTTTTTCTTCAAAAAAGTGCCCATTATGGTGGAACCGGACAATGTGGAAAACAGCCCGCTTTTCATCAACCTTTTCCTAAATTTGCAACTCGGCAAGCGCTGGTAATTTTTTTTAAAACCGGAAATCCGAAACCAGAACCCGACCGAAGTGTTCTTGAAGTTACTTTTGCGGTTTTGTAAAATGCACATCGCCGAGCCTGCAATTTTCTTTTAAAAAACGACCAAATTAGAATAGTTTAAAATGATTGATTTGCCTATCGTCGAAGCCAAACCCGAACGCCAGCGGCGTCCCGAATGGTTGCGTGTGAAACTGCCTATCGGTCCGAGTTATCAAAAAGTCCGCCGACTGGTTGACGAGTACAACCTGCACACCATTTGTCAGAGCGGCAACTGCCCGAACATGGGTGAGTGTTGGGGCGCGGGCACGGCTACATTTATGATTTTGGGCAATACTTGTACACGCTCCTGTTCTTTTTGTGCCGTAAAAACGGGGCGACCCACCGAATACGACGAGGACGAGCCGCGTCGCGTCGCCGAAGCCATTGATTTGATGGGCGTTAAGCACGCTGTCCTTACTTCCGTGAATCGCGACGAACTCAAAGATCGCGGCGCGGAAATTTGGTATCAAACCGTGCGCGCCGTGAAAGAACGCACCCCACACGTTACCATCGAAACATTGATACCCGACACAAAAGCCAACTGGCCAGCACTGGAAAGAATGATAAGCGGCGGGCAGGAAGTCGTGTCGCACAACATGGAAACCGTGGAGGATTTGTATAGAAAAGTGCGCCCCCAAGCTAAATACGAGCGCAGCCTCGAACAAATCCGGCGCATTAAAGACTTCGGTAAACGCACAAAATCCGGCATCATGGTCGGACTGGGCGAGACGGACGAGCAGGTGTTTAAAATCATGGACGATTTACTGGCGCACGGCTGTGACGTACTCACCATCGGACAGTATCTCCAACCTACCAAAATGCACCTCGACGTGGTAGAATTTGTGCATCCCGAAAAATTTGCACTGTACAAAGAAGTGGGACTTCAAAAAGGTTTTCCTTTTGTGGAAAGCGGACCACTGGTGCGTTCATCTTACCACGCCGAACGCCATTTGTAAAAAAGAAGTTTTTCCTACATTTGGGCTTGTTTATATTTTTTTGGAAAAATTTTCAAAATCAACCTACTATGGCTTTTGAAGTGGATGGTAAAATGTACCGGAAATTTGATACCGAAAACAAGTCCCAGACTTTTCAAACCCGCGAATTTGTCATCGAAATCAAGGACGGGCAATATCCTCAATTTGTAAAATTTCAACTCGTACAAGATCGCTGCGGCATTGTGGACGACTTGCAGGAAGGCGAGCAGGTAAAAGTGCATTTCGACCTGCGCGGTCGCGAGTGGCAGGGCAAGTTTTTTACCAATTTGCAAGCCTGGCGCGTGGAAAAATTTGCGGAAAGCACCCAAGCAGCGCCCGCCAGAGTGAGCGCCGGCAGTGATTTTCCGGGTGCAGGCGACGAGCCTCAGTCGCTGGAATTTAATGATGATTTGCCGTTTTAAAAAC
>CALMIT010000834.1 GCA_937864255.1 uncultured Saprospiraceae bacterium | reverse complement strand
GCGCGGGTTCGCCGGTATTAAATTTTCGCCCGTTCCAGCCTTCCTCCGGGTCATTGGTTTCAAAAATCAACTCACCCCAGCGATTCCAGATTGAAAACCTGAACTCCTGCGCACCTTCCATCACGCCCACGCCTTTGAAAAATTCATTTTTAGAATCGTTGTTGGGCGTGAAGGCATTGGGCAGGTAATAGCGGATTTGCGGTATCACGTCCAGAAATGCCAGCGCCGTATCGCGACAACCGCTGGGGTGCGTTACGATGAGTTCTACTTTATGTACGCCCGTATCGGGGAAAACATAACTTGGATTTCGGAGCGTGGTATTAAAGCCGTCGTCGAAGGTCCATCGCCATCGTACAGCGTCTATGGATTGATCAAAAAAATCTACCTTTTTTTGAAACGAACTCAGTTCTTTCGGCTCATAATCAAATGCTGCGATGGGCGAAGGTTCCACAGAAATCAGGCTATTAAAAACGGTATCCGTTTCACAGCCGATGGGCGAGGTGATTTTTACAGTCACGGTAAAAGTTCCCGGAGTTTCATAAGTGACGACGGGGCTTATTTCACCCGAACTGTTGTCGTCGCCCAAGTCCCATTCTATCTGATAAGTTTCGTCAATTGGGTAAGAAAGGTTACTCAAAATCACCTCCAAAGGCTGGCAGCCATTGGCCGAACTCGGCGCTATCACTATCAATTTCGGCACAGGAAAATAGGTGATTGTCTGAAAGCGCTCGTCTTCACATTTGTTTTTATCTATCACTTTCAGCGTGACCGGCAGTTGGCCGGGAATAAAATAAATATGTTCCGGGTTTTGCTCGGCGGAAACATTTCCGTCGCCAAATTGCCACGCCCATTCATCTATCCGCCCGCTCGGCGCCACAGACAAGTCTGTGAATTTTACCGGCCCGGCAACACAGGTGTCATATTCAAATGAAAAATCAGCCTCCACTGCGGGATAAATTTGTATCGTCACCTGCGAAGTATCGCCACACGGCAACATTTCATTCAGGTACAAATTGCCCGTGTAAGTACCCGTGTCGGGAAAAGTAATTTGGGGACTCCAGTCTGTAAAAATCTGCGAGCCGCCTTCCATATTGAATTCCCACCTGAAATTTTCAATAAACTGTCTTTGAAAACTTTGATTTTCAATTTGTACCACCGGATCGCCGCAGGAACGAATGATAAAATTTTTTCCATCTATCACTTCATCTGCTTTTATCCGCCCAATCACGGTCGGATCGCAGTCTTCTACATTAAATTGAAAATCACGAAAAATCCTGCTCAGCGCTACGCCATTCCGGTATTCGGTGACGCACACACCCACTACAAACTGCCCCCTGATATCGGGTACGCCCGTAATCAGACCGGTAGCGGCGTCAATTTTTACGACGGGATTGCCTCCCATCGGCGCTTGCCCGGAGTAGGTGGGTATAATAAAATTGACATTGGGAAAAGGGGGCGGGCAGGGTGGTGTGGGCGAAGCTCCTCCGCAAGCCGTGTAAGCTGTGCCGCTCAAAAGAGGGCCGCCGCCCTGCAAAGGGCTGCAAAATTCATATACTAACTGGTCGCCGTCGGCGTCGGTGGCCGAGTGGTCAAAGTTGAGCGGCTGATTGGCGCAGACCACCGTGGGTGGAAAATTGTCAAAAACCGGCGAGTTGTTGCACAAACGCTGGGCGTTGGGTGTGATCTCCACAGCGTAAGTAGCGCCCTGATCGCGCGGA
>CALMIT010000833.1 GCA_937864255.1 uncultured Saprospiraceae bacterium | reverse complement strand
CTCTCGAAGAAGCGCGGCAGGCTTACCGCGACGGGCTTATCCGCCACCCGCTCACCATTACCGGGCTGACAATGGTGTTTGATTTGTGGGAGAAAGTTGGGTTTTAGTTGTTGTGGATTCGGTGTTCGGTGTTCGGCATTTGGTGTTCGGTATTTTTTTCAGTTCCGTCATTTAAAATTCGCCATCGAAAATCCTTTCGGTCTCCTCTTCGGGAAGCCCGGGAGGGCTGTATTTACTCCTCGGTGATCACCTCGTCTTCTTCTTCGCTGAATCCTTTTTCGGTTCTGACCAGCGCGTTGGCGTGCATTTCCGTGTGGTCTTTGCGACTGCGCGCCACGTCTATCGCGAGAAAAATCGCCTGGCGGAAGGAAGTCGGATCTGCCACATTCTGGCCCGCAATATCAAAGGCAGTACCATGATCCGGCGAAGTGCGCACAAAAGGCAATCCCGCTGTATAATTTACGCCCTCGCTGAATGAAAGCGCCTTAAAAGGCACCAAACCCTGGTCGTGATACATCGCCAAAATGCCATCGTATTTTTTGTACTGCCCGGAGCCGAAAAATCCGTCGGCGGGGAAAGGTCCCTGCACCAAAACGCCGCCTTTCTTTGCTTCCACGATAGCCGGGCGAATCAGGTCTTCTTCTTCGCGACCCAAAAGTCCGCCGTCGCCGGCGTGCGGATTCAGTCCCAGAACTGCAATAGCGGGGCGCTCCAAACCAAAATCCACCCGGAGCGATTTGTCGAGCATTTGTATTTTTTGAATGATTTTTTCTTTTGAAATATTTTTACCAACCGCGCGCAAAGGCACATGCCCGCTGATCAAACTGACGCGCAATCCGTCGTTTACCATCAGCATCAGGCTCTCTGCGACGCCAGCTTTGTCGGTCAGGTATTCCGTGTGCCCGGGAAATTGAAAACCGGCCATCTCCATCGCTTTTTTATTGATAGGCGCAGTCACGAGCGCATCAATAAAGCCTGATTTCCAGTCTTTTGCAGCCGCTTCGAGTGAAGCAAAAGCGTATTTTCCGCCTATTTCGTTGAGCTTGCCCAGGGTGATATTCACTCCTTCCTGCCACACATTAATCACATTGATTTTTCCGTGCTGGATGGCATCAATGCGGTGGGTCGAATAAAACTGGAACTCTATATTGACAATATTTTTATGATAAGAAACAACCTTGCTGGAGCCGTAAATAATGGGCGTACAAATATTCAAGAGGCGTTCGTCATTCAAGGTTTTCAAAATTACTTCCAAGCCGATGCCATTGATGTCGCCTACGGTGATGCCTATTTTCGGTTTTGCCATGATAGATTTTTATTGAAATTTTTTCAATCGCCGTTTCAAAATTTTGAAAGCCGGCCCGCACACAAGTTGTTTTTTATAAACTAAAAAACCTCAGCGCTGCAAAAATACATTTTTAAACACTTGTCGAAAGTGTTCTATTTTTTTAATTCAAAAGCCCACCGACCCAATGGTGCAGGTTGAATAATTTGGCAACTGCCAGCACCACAATCACCACCAGCACCCAGTAAGCCACCGCATCCGCTTTGGGATACCGCGAAGCATATTTGGCGGTAAGCCAGCCGCCGATGGACTGCCCAACCGCCATCACGCCGCCCACTTTCCAGTCTATCAAACCTTTCCATTGAAAAATGGCGATGACGATGATGGTGTACAAACCGACGATCAGCACTTTTATCGCGTTGCCCTCGGTGAGCGTGAAGCGGATGCCCAAAACCATGATTGCCAGGAAAAAAATACCCATGCCCATCTGGATGAATCCGCCATAAAAACCGAGACACAAAAAAACAGGGATGACCAGCCAATTGGAAGGTTCTTTTTTAATGGATTCGGGGCGTATCCAGCGGCTCGGTTTGGCGAGTAATACGACCAACATCAGCACCATCAGGTAGCTGAAAACGGCTTTGAATTGTTCGTTGCTGACCCACACGGCTACCAGCACGCCCGCTATCGCCCCCACAGTCATGGGAATGATGTAGCGTTTGCCGCGTTGCAAATCCAGTTTTCCGCCGCGATGAAACTCCCAGGCGCCGACCAGGCTTTGGCTAAAAATGCCGAGGCGATTGGTGCCGTTGGCCATATTCGGCGATAAGCCGATAATTTCCGTGAGAATGGTGAGCGTGATGGCGGAACCATTGCCCGCCAGTGTGTTAATGGCGCCGGCCAGCGCGCTGCCCACCACGGCTACCGTAAGCTGG
>CALMIT010000832.1 GCA_937864255.1 uncultured Saprospiraceae bacterium | reverse complement strand
ACGGCGTGTACGGGGACCTTCCTTCTGGTTGTCAGGGACAATTCAAACCGTTGCATTTCAATTGATTCCCTGATAGTTTCGGAAAATTACACTCCTCCGACAGCCGACGCCGGTGACATACAATATTTGACCTGCAAAGACACCGTCGCTCATTTATCCGGTGCAAATAGTAGCGCCGGTACAAATTATACATACCATTGGACGGGCACGGGCATCATTTCGGCGCCCGGTGCTCCTGATATTTCCGTTAATGCAACGGGAGTTTTTCAGTTGACCGTCAGGGACACTTTCAACGGCTGCCTGGCAATTGATACGGTTTCCGTTTTAACGGACACTTTACGTCCGGTGGCGAACGCAGGTCCAGATTTGAATTTAAACTGCAATACTTCTGATATTCGTCTGGATGCTTCTCAATCCGCCCAAAACGGGCCTTACCAATATTACTGGAGCAGCGCGAGAGGAGGAAATTTGCCCAATCTGGATGGAAACCTGAATCCGCTTGTCAGTTCGGCGGATACCTTTTTCATCAGTGTGACAAATACCGAAAACGGTTGTTTTTCAATGGATTACGCAATAGTCAGGTATGATACGCTGGCGCCGGATATTTTAATCAATACCGATCCTGCATCTGAAATCAACTGCCTGAGAGATTTTGTTTCTCTGTCTTTACAATCCAGTCAGCAGGATAACAATCTGGTCATTCGATGGTCAACTTTTACAGGAAATATTGTCTCCGTTCCTATTGGAAAAACTGTGGAAGTGGATGAAGAAGGCTGGTATTTTGTAAATGTTGAACAAATTGACAACGGCTGCGCTGCACTGGATTCGGTGTATGTGAGCAGCAATTTTGAAAAACCTCAGTTTGTAATCACAGCGCCAAATCCACTTACTTGTGATTCGTTGACTACCACAATTTTTGCTTCTCAACCCGCCAATGCCACCGATTACTCAGTTCAATGGACGAACACCGCAGGCGGCATAACAAGCCCCGACACACTTTTAAAAATAAATGTGCGCCTTGCCGGCAGGTATAATGTGGAAATTATCAACAACGAAAACGGCTGTCGGGAAACTGCGTCTGTCATCGTTCCTATTGACACCGCAGCGCCGGAGGCAGTAGCAGAAGTATTTGCAGCGCTGGACTGTTTTACTTCGATTGTCGAATTGGACGGAAGTAATTCTACCCAAATTCCCGGACTTATAAGTTACCTGTGGACTACCCTAAACGGAGGAAATATTGAAAATCCCCGCTCATTACGCCCCAAAGTGGACGCTACCGGAGTGTATTATTTGCAGGTAAAAAATTTGAGAAACGGCTGTATTGGAATTGACTCGGTAAAAGTGGATCAAAATACCGCAGCCATCTCGGACGTCATTTTGCATATAAAACCTCCCTCGTGTCTGAATGACGCAAATGGGCTGGTTGCCGTGGATTCAATTATAGGTGGTACGGCGCCTTTTGTATTTTCGATAGATGGAAATACATTCAGCACCTCAGCATCCTTCGGATTTTTGACTACGGGAACTTACACGCTGACCCTCCAAGACGCCGCAGGCTGCACTTTCGACACAACGCTCACACTGGATTACGGGCGTGAAATTTTGGTGAATTTAGGTCCGGATACCACCATTCAACTTGGCGATTCTGTGTTGCTGGAAGCACTGACCAGTATTAGTCTTGATGAAATTGATACGCTGACCTGGCTGCCCGATGATCAAAATTTCTGTAAAGGCTGCCTTGAAAGATATG
>CALMIT010000831.1 GCA_937864255.1 uncultured Saprospiraceae bacterium | reverse complement strand
TGTGCTCTTCCGATCTTTTTAGAAACCTGACTTTTAATAGAAAAAATTCAACGACTTTCATTTTGGAAAAATAAATTCACTCTTTCAAATTACCCGACAAAATCGCACGACATGAAAAATTGGTTGACAGGCTGTTTTGCTTTTTTCTTTTTTATACAGACTTCCTCTGCGCTGGACGCAAGCGTATCGCTGTGTTCATTTAAAAGCCCGGCTCAAAATTATGTGGAGGTCTATTTTCACATTGTAGGCAAGACGGTAAATTTTCAAACCGTGGGCGCCGATCTGAAACAGGCGGGCGTAAACGTGATTATACTTTTTAAACAAAATGGGGAAATCGTCAAGTTTGACAAGTTCAATTTGCAAAGTCCGGCCGCCATCATTGAAAAGGATTTTATTGACCTGAAACGGTATGCGCTGCAAAACGGGAAGTACCAGGTGGAAGTCACGCTCACTGATTTAAACTTGGAAACCAATTCGAAAAATTTTGTCATGGATTTTGAAGTTCGCTACGATGAAGAAGCATTATATCAATCTGATATTCAACTACTTGTCGGCTTTTCAAAATCGGAAGACGAAAATAATCCCTTTGTAAAAAATGGCATCCGCGTTGAACCTTTGCCTTTTAACTGGTACCACAAAAACACCTCGCAACTTATTTTTTATCACGAAATATACAATGCGGATAAAGCAATCGCCGATGCTTATTTTCTGAGTTTTCATGTGAAAAAGGAAGGAAACCAGGAAACGGAAAAGCCTGTGCTGATCAGCCACAAACGCCAGGACGCCCAGCCAATCAATCCGGTTTTGCATTCAATGGATATTTCTAATTTGCCTTCAGGAAATTATGTGCTGACCATCGAAGTCAGAAACCGGGAAAAAGAATTGCTCAGCCAAAAATCCATCTCTTTTCAGCGCAGCAACCCGTACCTCAGCATGGATGCGAGTCTGGTACAAGATAGTATTTTGAGTCAGGAATTTGTGGCCGCGCTCTCTCCCGAAGAAGTTGAGTACAGCCTGCGGGCGATTGCTCCAAAAGTATCGGAGGACGGTGAAGTTTTAAATCTATTAATAGCCGAAAAAAATCTGCAAGCGCAAAAAATGTATCTTTTCGGTTATTGGGCAAAAGTGAATCCAAACTTTCCGGAAATCGCCTACAAGAAGTATATGGAAGTAGCCAGAGCTGTGGACAGGCAGTTTAAATCAGGATTCGGACACGGCTTCGAAACGGATCGTGGCTATGTTTACCTGAAATATGGCAGACCGGACGACATGATTTCGGTGGAAGATGAAGCCTCCGCCCCACCCTACGAAATCTGGTCGTACAACCATTTTCCGGCAACCAACCAAAATAACGTGAGGTTTTTATTTTACAATCCTTCGCTTTCTCCCGGAAACTACCAACTACTACACAGCACCGCAAGAGGCGAAACCAACAACCCGCAATGGCAACTGGATTTGTACCGCGATGCGCCTACCGAAATTGACGGTTCCAATTTTATAGACGCCACGCAGGTGCAGGATAATTTTGGAAGAAGAGCGGCGAGATATTTTAATGATTATTGACGATCAACTGCTTTTTTTTTGAACCTTAAACCCGATATTTTTTCTCGAAAAAACTTCATTGTCTTTATCCATCACCAAACTGGCTACGTCATCCAGCGTCAGCAATTTGGTAGATTGTACGTCGCGCTCCTCTTTTGAAAAAGAAGCCAGTCGCAGGTTTTGGTTTTTGACTGCTTCCTGCACGATCGAACGAACCGTGCGTGCATTTCCGAAATATTTGTCGCGATAATCGTAAATCCAGGTCAGGTAATTTCGAAGATGTTCTTCCGCCTCTGGCGTCGGAATAATGCTTTTTTCATCCAACATCATCAGCGCAATGTGCATCAAATCTTCAGGCGTGTAATCCTCAAATTTTAAAATTTTATCAAAACGGGAATTTAACCCCGGATTGGCTTTCAAAAAATTCTCCATGTTTTCGGGGTATCCGGCTACAAAGACAAAAAACTCTCCGCGGTGATCTTCCATGCGTTTCAAAAGCGTCTGAATGGCTTCATCGCCAAAATCGCCCTGCGCCACACCCGATCTGTTGGTAAGTGCATACGCTTCATCTATGAACAAAACGCCGCCGAAAGCTTCTTCGATTTTTTCCGCAGTCTTTATAGCTGTCTGTCCTACAAAACCGGCGACCAACCCTTGCCGGTCAGTTTCTATCATGTGTCCGCGCTCCAGCACGCCGAGAGCTTTATACACTTTAGTCAAAATTCTGGCAACGGTCGTTTTTCCGGTTCCCGGGTTGCCGATAAAGACGGTATGAAGCGAAAAACTTTTCAAAACATCCTTGTCGGTTTCTCTGTAAAATCGGACAAGCCGGACGAGTTCGTGAATCTGCGCTTTTATCTTTTGCATGCCGATGAGCTTATCCAGTTCCGTCAGCGACTCTTGCAGCAAAGATTCATCCACCGGAATTTCGGGCAATTCCAAATGCGTTTCGAGA
>CALMIT010000830.1 GCA_937864255.1 uncultured Saprospiraceae bacterium | reverse complement strand
GTCCCTTTAAATCTAAAATAAAGCCCTTAATTCGGCTCATAGCGAATCAACCCGCCGATTTGCGTCTGCGCCGCATCGCCCACATGCACTCCCGTGGCGTCAAAATCATAACGATAGGAAAAATCCTCGCGCAGCACCACTTCTGCGGTGCCGCCGCTATTCCAGCGCCAGTCGCCTAAAGAAAGCAACCCTTCAAAGGCAAGTTTTCTAAATGGCTGAAATGAGAAATCCAGTTCCACGCCGGCGTGCAGCGCATCTATGCCGGGAATGTTCACCGGTACTCTTTCCGAGTCATCGTCAATAGAACCGTCGGAATTTGGAAGCGCCACGGTAGGCGGCGTATCAAGCGGTTTGCTGAGCCAGTTGGTATAATAGCCGTTTATCGTCATTGAAAAAACCTGGCTTTTAAAACTGTAACCCAATTCGACTGCACGGATTTTTTCATTTTCAAAATTTTTAAACACAAGCAGGCTGTCGCCAAACCTGTTTACATTGATCACATTGGTAAATCTTTGCGCGCGATTCAGATAGCCGGTATTGACAAAAAAGCTGTTTCCGGCATTTGGATTATATGCCGCGCCCAATTTTATGGTAGTGGAAAAAAGTCCCTCCCAGTCCAATGCCTGATCTCTGAAATAATCTTCCGCTTTGTAAGCTGTGTGCGCCGCAGAAATATTGGCAAACAAGCTCCATTTTTCAGTAGCATACTCCGCCAGACCAAAAGCGCCCAGCCAACGCACAAAACCCGAATAATGGTAATCAAACTTTTCGCCCACCTGCAAACTGTCAGACCGATAGCCCGTTCCGCCCAATAAATCATATACCTCACGCCAATGATCGCCCCGGTAATACCGCCCGTCTATGCCTCCCGACAAGGTCAGCCGCTCATTCAGGCGATGCTGCAAAGTGGACAAGAATCCATACCAAAAATGGTTATTCACACTGGATTGAATTATCGTGTTGGATAAACCTCTGGGATTGAAAATAGTGGGCTGGTTCCTTTCAACCGCCTTGTCCACGAAAAGCTGTCCGGTGGAATCAAAAGGAATGGACGCACCGACAGGCGAAGTGCCGCCCCCGTCGCCCACAGACAGGTAAGCCACATTCGACCAGTAAGTCTGTGGCGTCACTTGCCATGAATGGCGCAGGCTGAATTGTGGTTTGTGGTAATAATTAATTCTCGTATTAAAAACCTCGCCGTCTTTATAGCCCCAAAACTCACTGTACCGGCGTCCCTGATCTTTCACGATATATCGGGAAAGCACCTCTTCGCTCACACCCAATTCACGCGCCAAATCTTCGTCAACTGTTGCAATCTCCGCCGTAAAAGGGCGCTGCCCGTGTTCCTGTGGCGCTCCGAAACCTTGCAGGCTTATCAGGTGTTTGCCCAGCTCTTTATCCACCCGCAGGTAGTAAAACCAACCTTTTGTATAATTGCCGTCCACCCAGCCGTCGCCCTGTTTGTAAGAGCCGGCGAGCGAGACGCCCCAGCCGTTTTTCAGCCTGCCGGTATTTATGCCGAAAGTGCTGCGCAGATAGCCGTTGTTGCCAATTTCCTGCTCAAAGCGGTAATTCTTTTTCGAATCAATGCCTTTCGTCAGAATGTTAATCGTGCCGCCTACGGAAGGCAGCGACAATTTGGATGCACCCAAGCCGCGTTGCACCTGCATGGTCTGCGTGACCAAATCCAGTCCAAACCAGTTTGACCAGTAAACCTGACCGTTTTCCATATCGTTGACGGGCACGCCATCGAGCATGACTGCGATATTGCGTTGATTAAAACCCCGCAGGGTGATGCGCGCGTCGCCGTCTCCACCGCCCGATTGCGTGGCATAAGCCCCCGGCGTGGAATTAAGAATCATCGGCAGTTCCTGACCAGATAATTCTTCTTTGATTTTTAAAGTCGGAATGTTTGAAAATGCAACCGGGGTGCGGCGCTCAATGGCGATATCCGCAGTCACCACCACTTCGCTCAACACCACCGAACCGAGCATTACATCAAGCACCATGTTGCTTTCCAGCGTCACTTCTTTTTCAACCGGCGTGTAGCCGACGTAAGAATATACCACCGTGTGTCTGCCTTTTTCCAGTTTCAATTAATACGAGCCGTCATATTCGGTAGTCACTCCGGCCTCTCCAGATATTACCGTGGCGCCGATGAGCGTCTCACCCGTAGCCTCGTCCGTGACGACGCCTCGAAGCAAATAAGTCTGTGCGCACAATGAAGATGAACCGAGCAGGAGAGAAAAGTAAAGTAGGAATTTTTTTATCATGATCGTTTTCCTGTTCCGTTTTGGTTTTTAATTGTAAAAGTTGAAAAACGGGAAGCGCTTTATGACAAATCCAAAAAGCGCTTCCCGTTTTGTCGGCATTAATTTTCTCTTATCAGTTTCTGAATGCCGATACTGTTATTTTCAAAAATGACTTTTACAATCAAAAACTTCCCGGCGGCTTCATTGACAGAAAAATTCACGCGGTTTTGTTGCCCGCGGAATGTTTCTTCCTGAATTTTCTGACCTAAAATATTCATAATTTCTACAGAACTAATCGTGGCTTCCGAGGAAATTGTGAGTGCATTTCCGGCGAGCGGATTCGGGAATATTTCAAAAGGAATGGTATTTATTTCACCCACCGACGAGGCAGGTCTGTAAAAACACTCCGTGGTATTCGGCATGGCAGGCGGATTCGGATCGCAGTCGCAAATGTGTACGCCCATGTAACAAAACGAGTTTTTCGGATAACTTTCCCACTCAGCGCCGTCGAAAGTTCCGCCCAAAGAATAAATCACGTCAGTCAGGGTGATTCTTCCTTTTTTTATGTCGCGTTTTCTCACTATCGTTCTGTCTTTTGTAACCCAAAATCCGTTGGCATCCACCCAGGCATCTTCCATAATGGTGACCGTCGGGTCGTCGCCGATTACGCCGATTACATCCACGAGGTTAGAGCCGTCAGGCTCCACTTGCGTGCCTTTGAGCAAAACCACCGCATCATTTCCATTAAAATACATGGCGCGGTTGATGTCATAAACCGGGCATAAAAACACGTCAGCTTTGCCTTGCAGGTCATAAATTTCATTATAAACATTGCCGAAAATGGCAGACGGTCCGTTGCCGTTATCCACATATTGCGGGCCGAATAAAACATTCCCGTTCTGATCCAGCACCGGATCGCCGGTCACCTGGTCAAAAATAGTGTCAATCACATTGTAGCCGTTCCACACAGGTTTTTCCAATTGTGAATCCCACTGGTTCATGTCTCTTTTATCCAAAACCACTACGTAAACATCGCGCGGCTGTAGCACTACATCAGGCAATTGCACGGTGGAAGCGGGCCTTTCAGAAGGCGGCGGCGCTGAGGTGGAGCCATTGCTAAATCTGGCAATAGAGTATGCCGAGAGATTGATCGGCTGACTGGTCGGATTATAAATTTCCAACGCTTTGTTGTTGCCGTAGCCGTCCAGATATTCGGAGATAAACAAATCGCTGCAATCGGATTGAGCAAAAACAGCAGCGGAAAAGAGAATTGAAAAAGATAAGAGTAAGGAACGCTTCATGGTTAAAAATTTTCAGTGATGTGAAAAATGACGCGGCAAAGTTACAATTTACGGATACAAACACGACCTAATCGCAGTTTAAATTATGGCCAATTTGTTGCGGATATAATTTTTTAATTATGAAAATTTCAATTCTTCCTTTACCTGTTTTAGGTCGCCGAAAATTTCTTTCAGCTTGTCGCGCCGAAAAGCAAAAATTTCTTCCAGTTTTGGCTGCACCAGAAACGGATGAAATATTTTACCGAGCGTCCCCAACGGCAATTTATAATCTACCACGTCGGTCATTTCCACACCTCCGCTCACGGGACGAAAATGGTGTTGATGATGCCAGATTTTATAAGGACCAACCCGCTGTTCGTCCACAAAAAATTTCAGATTTTCCACGTGCGTGATTTCCGTGACCCAGGTAAGCGGAATACGCAAAAGCGGACGCACAGTGTAAACAATCATCATACCCGGGTGCATTTTTTCGGGCAGTTCGCTTTTGATCACAAAGTCCAGATACTCCGGCGTAATTACAGACAAATTGCGGGGTGAAGAGAAAAAATCCCAGGCTTCTTCCAGACTAATCGGCAGATTTTGCGTCGCTTTTAATTGGTGCATTTGATTTATTTTTGGCGTCAAAACAGCGACCGTCAAAAAAGGTTGGAAAACACTTTTATCATGCAATTTT
>CALMIT010000829.1 GCA_937864255.1 uncultured Saprospiraceae bacterium | reverse complement strand
CCGCCGCAAAACATGATTCTTTTCTACCACTGCACCCAGTCCTCCATTATCCCGCATGTCAATTTTTGTGTAATAAAACGGGCTTTGCCCTCCTCCATAATTGGGATGGGTTCCTGCACCCAAATGAAAAAGATAATATTGCATCGGATCGCCCGGGTCTTTCAGAATAATAGCACCTTGTAAAACAACGTATCCATAATCATGGTGTTCGGAATAGTGGTAACCCGGATTCAGTGTATCACCGTTTTCCATGATTTCATGGGATTTATCAAATACGGCTATGCCGTTGGTGTAAAAAAGCAGATTACCGGCTGTATCACAAACACTAGCATTTGTTGCTCTTAACCAAACTTTAATTCCATTAGCTATGGAAGTTTTTGCAGGAGTCTCATTAAAATTTAGTTCCGTGGCATTCCATTGCCCTCCTACCGTTGGATCATATCCAAAATACCAACAATAGTCTTCCTTTTGGGCAAGCAGCATCCGTGTGAAAAAGAAGATGAGGACAAAGAAGTAGATTTTTCTTTTCAAAGGAATTATTTGATAGCTGCTTGGCACAAAAAGCACCAAGCAGCTGAAATTAAAAATCAAGATTTAATAAACCAAAGCGTTTCGCTATCCTGTCCATCCAAACGGATTTTTACATAGTAAATACCCGCCGGAAAAGTCGTAATATTTATTTCCTTTCGCCATTCACCTACCGGAAGACTTTGTTTGTTTTTCAATCGCCCAAGCTGATCGGATATTTCCAATTCGGCTGTATCCCAATCTTTCGCTTTAATAGCTATAATGAGTTGGTTTTTAGCCGGATTCGGAAATAGTTCAAATACTTGCGGAGCAGTATCGGCGCCCTTTTGAGGATTGAATGGCAAAATCCGTTCCTCATTAACGGGACATGCGTCATCCGGGTTGATCAGGATGCCATAATTCCTCAAAAGCCCTCTTGCTCTGAATACAGCCAAGCCACCATTTATAAAGCATTGAACAGCGATGTCTTCCAATGTGGTCAATTGATTATCATTAAATTCTTCTTCTCCCGAAGCCAACTTACTCAAAGTAACCTGATTTACCAGTTTTTCATTTTCGGCGGCTACGTTGCTTGTCGTGATGGCGTCATTTAAAGTCAGTAAATCATCAGCACCTTCTTGCAGGTTTGATTGGATTTGATCGGCTATACTTTGTCTTTGGCTCGCTAAAGTTGCCTGTTCTTCCAAAAGATCTTCCATTTCGTCAAGCAAGTCGTTGTAATTCGGAGGGTCAGGTAATGACAACAATTCGTCAATTTCTTCAAGGCGATCCGCATTCTCCTTCATCTCCGTAGCAATTTCTGCAATGTCGTCCAAAGCATCTTCTTGCTGCTCATACAAAGTTTCCAAACCGTTACGAACCGCGTCCAGTTGCCCGATGTCTTCGCTTGTTTTACTCTCATAAAAAGCTACCAAAGCAGCAGCCGGTGTGACAGAAGCCGGTTTTTCGCTTATCATCCGGTACAACATATATTGCTGCGTCCATAAGCTCTGTTCCGGATTTTCTACCGGGATTTCTTCTCCCTCTGCGATACGTAATTCCTGTTCGGTTCCGGATAGTTCAAGGGGTGTACACCATTCCAGATATTCGCACTCGGGTTCATTGGAACAATGGCAATTACCTGGTTCAATCAAATTCTGCTGAACAAACCACCCAGTTGGGGGATCAACAGGATCAGGTTCATATTCACTACATGGATCAATTTGGATGAGAGGTATTGCAAAAAGATCTCTTTGCGCCAATTGAGGATTGTCCAGTATAGCCTCCCAATTGCAAGGTCCATGAAAAACATTCCCGTTGTTAGTCTGCACACCGATATCCGCATTAAAGTCTAAGTGTAGCCCCCATTCATGTGTATTGACCAAATGTTCTTCGTGTTGTACGCCCGTATGCATACCCAAATATTCAAAACCAACTCTTGTGTTATCCGCCTCATTGCACAGAAGATTTAATTGACTTGAACCATTGCTTCTGAAAGCTGTATTGCCGGTTGTATTGCCTCCTGTACTCGCTCCTTCAAAAGAATTATCTCTTACGATGTGACCAAAGCTTCCTTGTAAGTTGATTCCTGCAATATTATTATTGGCATTCAACAGGTGGAATTCATTATTCAAGATACTGGTATTCTGCGAACTGATTCCGTTAAACCCAAAAGCTCCGGTGTTGAGGAAAAATTCATTATTTACGATATTACACACATTCATAGCTGAAGCGCTGTAAATCCCCTCTTCATTTCCATTTCCGATTGAGTTTACTGTAAATTTATTATTGATAATATTGACCTGTAATAATGGATTAAAACCCATAAATAGCCCTGTTGCCTGGGATTCTATATGATTATTCTCTATAAAGCTCTCTGGCGTACTATTGCAAGAAGTTGCAAATATTCCTTGGCTGACGTTGGTCATGTGATTATCAGTAATCCGGTCAATATTCATCTGACTTAAGAAAATTCCGTTAGTACAATTATTAAACGTAGCTGATGCTTCTTTTCCTATACCTGTTTGAGTAAATTTATGAGCAACTCCAATACACTTAATACCTGCGATTAAATTATTAAAGGTACTACCATATACTTCTACAACTGAATTACTGGTAAAAATTCCAGTTTCCATATTACTAAACTCGGAGTTGATAATTTTTGTCCTATCCAAAGGACGAGTAACATAAACACCATACTCTCCTTGTCCTCCAATCAAAAGATTGGGCGCATCAAATGTGCAATTTTCACAAACAAGTCCCTGGCTTTGATTGGTTAAAATTCCTCTTTGATTATTCAGGAATTTGGTACCCGAAATAGCCCTAAGTCGCCCATTTGAATTAACATTCACGGCTTGATAGGCATCTTGTACTATCGTACCATTTTGAAGTAATAAGGCCGAACCGGACGAAACGACAATTCCTGCCCACATGGCGCTACATCCTTTTAATACACAATCACTAAGTATCACTTTTGCATTGCTTCCCGATTGTCCCGGCGACGCCCCAATACCTAAACTTCCATTTTGATCGAAGAAAAAATTCCGTCCCGTAAGAACCATAGAAACATCCATCACCAATCTGCCATTTACACAAATATTAACGGGGATCGTGGAACCACTTGGAAACTGAGTACTCCAGAGAGTGACCGGGTCATTAAGTATCACAGAACCCGGAGGACAGCAATCAATACATTTTGTGATGAGAGCAATCTCTGTGGTTGTTACGCTCCCACAATCTGTAACAAGAGTGTGTGTCACTGTGTAAGTGCCATTACCTGTAAAGTGGTGGGTCGGCGAGGTATCTGTTGAGGTATTGTCTTGCCGGGATGCAGGATCACCGAAATCCCAAATATGTTGGATATTACTTCCCGTAACATTGGGTACAAACTGGAAGGTACAATCATCCACAAAAACCAATGCAAAACTTGCATCCTGTCCCAAATTAACATTTACTGTTTGAGAAGTGGAGGCAGGAAAGCAGGCATCCTGAGATAAGGTATGTATTACTTCGTAAGAGCCTTCGGATGAAAAACTATGCTCTACAATTAACCCGGTCTCAATAGGAGAACCATCGCCAAAATCCCATTCATGGAGCGTCGCAGTATTATCTGTTGCGGTAAACCTGAAAGTACAAGGATCTACCTGCGTCACAATAAAATCCGAATCGAAATCAGGTATAGTTATGACATCGGTTTGTTCATCGGTGCCGCAGTCAGTAGTTATGGTATGCGTAACCGTAAATTGATGTTGAGAAGAGGAAGAATACAAATGCGTGGGACTTATATCCGTACTAACCTGACTTCCGTCGCCAAAATCCCATTCATGGGTTGCATTGTCCGTTACTGTCGGAACAAATAAAAAATCACAGCCAGAAAGCTGAAAAGTTGTTGTAAATGAAGCATCTGCTTGCTGGATATTTATTTGAATTTGTTCAACATCTATACCGCACCCGCTACTAACTGTATGCGTTACAGTCACTGAGCCGCTTATATTATATGCATGAAGCGGATTTACGTCATTATTATATGTACCATCGCCAAAATCCCACTCATGAGATCCGGTTTGGGCTGCACTGGTAAACTGATAATCACACCCATCAGCGGAAAAAGAAAAGTCAGCAGGCACTGTTGTGCCAGAACTAATAGAAATAGGAATTTTTAGATCGCTGCTATTGTTCAAACAAGCGTACGGTGCCAATGGGGTAAGCACCAACTCAAATTCTTCGCCGGAATAGGCTGGGTTATTATTTAATTCCAATTGCAAAGTCAATGTATGGCAATCACCAGGTTGCATTCCAGCAATAGTAGCAGTGCCGTTTACAAAATCTTCACCGTATGCTACTACAAAATTTGAAGGTGCTACGGAAGCGTCTAACCTAACATCAACAGGAGTCATATTATTACCTGTGAGACAAATCTCATATTGAATATTAATAATGTCCCCCGGACACATGGAGGTCGGCGGATTTAGCGCAGTAATGACTAATTCATTATCGCAGTCTGCTATTACGGAGATATCATCAAGAAATAGTCGACCCGTACTTCGATTAGCTCCTATGATAATAAAATTGATAGGAGATTGTGAGCAGTTGGTCCAGTTTATCTCATAATCTTGTAATTGAATTATATTTTCAAATGCTAAAAGCACATCTCCAAATTCACACTCCGAACAATCTGCACATGGTACATTATTGGTACAAAATGGATAAAGAGAATTCGTGCAGCAGATTGCTGTATAAGGCTGTCCATTAAAAATATCTGCAATTTGAAAACCACTATCTATTCTAACAGGATTAGTTGAAGTTTGACATCCAGGGCATACACAACTATTTAGAAATTGATCTTCTGAGTAATTTAGCGGATTCAACTCACTTGCATATATATAAATAGAGGGATTGTCATTAGCAAGAAAATTTGAAGCGGCTCCTTTAAATTCAAGTGTCATATCACATCCGGGCTGTATTCCTGAAGACAAAGGAAAATAAATCATTTCTCTCGCGAAGCTCCCCACCAATTGTAACATTTGGTTTCCATTATCTCCAAGCACTATATCAGGTGTGTTTACAATAGCTTGGTCAGGTTCAACCGGATTTCCTGGTGAAACACCTATTTGACCATGAAAAGCGGTGTAAAAGTTATTAAGAAACCCAAAAGAACTTCCCTGTAGTGGACAAAAATTTTCAAAATTGCCGTAAGCAAAAAGGTTACTTCCACAATTACCGGGTGGCTGAGGGGCTAATTTACAATCTTCCGGGAATTGAGACGAATCGTTAACAACAATTAAAATTTGTGCTTGATCGCAAAATTGATTCGGGCAATTTAATTTTGGGTTATTAACAGAATAACAAATCACATTTATGCCCGAATTAGGAAAATCCAACCGGATTTGATTACTATTAATGATAGAAATTTGACTCGGATTTATATTACCACATTGATAAAATTGAATATCATAAGCGCTAATTCCAAAATTTTGCGTCAAATAATCATTTGCTAATAAATCACTTGTATGAATGATAACAAAATTTCCAATCTCATCAAATTCTATTTCCAATATCAAACCATCATCATTTGCAACAATTTCACAGTTTTTATCAATACAATTTGAAGGATCATCATCAACATCCCAACCCAATAAACAAAGTATTTCAAGTTCTTCATCAGTTATTGGAGTTCTTTGACAATAATCAGCATACTGCTTCATCAGGAGATTGTTTTGGTTACATTCTCCACTCAAATGACTAAGAGCATTCTGAATATTACTATTTGATAATATTTCGCTATTAATAAAGGTCGTTGTTCCTTTAAAAACCAATGGAGGTAATAAAGGGGGAGTAGAATTAAGATCACAATTATTAAAAAGATCTTGAAAGTTTACGTCATTTCTGAGTTCCGAATCGTCACAACAATTAGGGTTCCCAGCGACAGCCCCAATAATACTTTTATCAACAGTACTTAAAGCAGGCATCCATAAGTTTCTATCCCA
>CALMIT010000828.1 GCA_937864255.1 uncultured Saprospiraceae bacterium | reverse complement strand
GCCGAAAGCATCCTGGTTATGTTCGTGCAAAAAGTCGAAAACGAGTAGGCTGTCAGGTGATGATTGATAATTATTATGTGCCATGAATTTTCTCAAATACGGCACAAATGTAAAGGCTGTACACTAAGAAATTTTCAGTGAAAAGCGGGATTTTTAAAAATCAGAGATTTGCGTAGTTTCTACGAGATTCTCGTAGAAAATCACTGATTGATCAGACCTTGCTGCAAAGCGAATTTGACAAGCCCGGCAGTATTTTTCACTTTTAGCTTCTCGATAAGATTGCGGCGGTGCGTGTCCCCCGTGCGGGTAATGTTGTACCGGTTTTCGGGTATTTTGGGATTGGGATATTCTTCCGCGATGAGTTTGAGTACTTCGAGTTCCCGTGAGGTAAGCGGGATGTTTTCGTTTGATTTGCGCGGGGCGCTTTTGCGCGTGAGGTGTTCTACCAGTCGCGCTGACACCTCGCTGCTGTAATAAGTATTGCCCGACGCCACCGTGCGGATGGCAGTCAGCATTTCATGTTTGCCGGCGTCTTTGAGCAGGTAGCCGGAGGCGCCCAGTTCCAGCATTTTCATCACATAACTGCTTTCGGAGTGCATGGATAGCACGAGGACTTTGATGTGCGGATATTCTTTTTTCAACAGCAGGGTGGTCTCGATGCCGCTGGATTCGCCCATCGAAATATCCATCAAAATCAAATCCGGTTGCCGGATTTTGAGCAAGGTCATCACTTCGCGCCCGTTGGCTGCTTCGCCTATTACCTCCACGTCTTCCTCCGAGCCGAGCAGCGACAAGATTCCGTCGCGAAATATTTTATGATCGTCGGCGATGAGTACTTTTATTTTTCTGTTTTTCATTTTTCTAAAAAATTTGAACCCTGGTTTTTCCCAAAAGCATTTAAAAAGAATGCCGGAGTTTTGCTACACCGGAATTTCCACGCTGACCACCACGCCTTTGTCCGGGAATGTGTCCAGTGAAAAAGTGCCGCCCAGACTTTTCACCCGCGCGCCCACATTTTTTAGCCCGATGCCGCTTTCCTGCCTGCGCAGGCGCCGTTTGTCAAACCCCACGCCGTCGTCTTCCACCATCAGCACCACGCTGCCTTTATGCCTGATGATCTGCATGGTGATGGTTTTTGCTTTTGCGTGTTTGATGGCATTGTTCAAAAGTTCTTGTCCGATCCGGTAAAGTCCGAGTTCGAGGGTATTGTCCAGTCGTTCCTGCATGCCGGTACTGAAAAATTCGATTTGCATCTTGCCGCTGGCTTCGGCTTTGTCGCACAGGTTTTGCAGCGCCGCCACCACGCCAAAATCCTCCACCGCGTTGGGCATCAGTCCGTGCGATACGTCCCTGATTTCGCGCGTCAGCGCATTCGTCAATTCTACTACCGAGTCATATTTTTTGCGCAATTCGCCGGAGCCGTTTTTGACCTCCGGCTGAAAACTTTCGATAAACATTTTCAAAGTGGACAACAGCGGTCCAATGCCGTCGTGTATTTCTCTGCCCAGCCGTTTGCGCTCATTTTCCTGACCCTCCAGCATGGCGTTGAGGGTGGCCATTTCCACGTCTTTCAGGCGCGTCACGTCGGTCAGCGAAAGCAACAACACGTCATCCGTAAGGTTGCCCCGCACCGTGAGGTATTTTTCACCCAGCAATATTTCAAGCAACTCGTAAGGTTTGCGCTTGCCTTTTAAAAAATCTTCGATAAACAAAATCAACTCCTCCGACTCGGCGAACAAGGTGCTGTAATGCCGCTCCGTCAGGCTTTCCGTGCTGACATTCAGGTGCAAATTCATCTTTGCGCGCTGGTTGATAGCACTGATAATGCCATCCTTTTCAATGATCATCAGCCCGACGGGCGCTTGCCGGAAAGCATTTTCAAATAAAATCGCAGGCAGAGAACGGGCGGGCAAATTTTCCATGAGTTGTTTTTTGAAAAGCTTTTTGAAAGCTATCGCAAACTAAGGAAAAAGACTTGGATTGCCAACGAGGTCACTTTTAAAAGCGACATATTCTGCCGATTTTTGATGCTTAAAAAAGCATGGCTTCGCTCTTTTTCCGCAATTTTATTTTCACCATTCTTCATCCCGGCATCGTAGCGGGTTTGATTCCGTATTGGATTTTGCGCCGGGCAGAGGTGGCTTTTCCGGGCGCGTGGGGGCTGCTGCAATTTTCGGGCGCCGCCGTTTTTATCGCCGGACTTGCTTTGATGCTGAAATGTATCGCCCAGTTTGCCATAGAGGGGCGGGGCACTTTGTCGCCCGCCGACCCGACGAAGCAGCTCGTCATCAAAGGTATGTACCGCTATTCGCGCAATCCGATGTACGTCGGCGTGATGCTGATCCTGACGGGCGAGGCAATTTTCTTTCAACTTGCCGATTTGTGGGCTTATGCTTTTTGCATTTTCCTGCTTTTTAATGTCTTCATTTTTTTCGTGGAAGAACCGCGCCTGCACAGAGACTTTGGGCAGGATTACAGGGATTATTGTGCTAAAGTGAGGCGCTGGATTTAATAGAAGACATTCTTCTGTCGGCACAAAAAATTTAGAAAGAATAAAAAGCCCGATTTGCTTTTTAAATTTGGAGGATTGTTATTCAATCCGACATAAGTAAAATATCACGCTCTATGGCTACTTACCCGAAAATGAATAAGTTAACCTATACTTTTACTTATTGCCTCGGCGAATTGCAGTAGTTCATTGTAACCTAAAAAGTAAATAAATAACACGATGAAAAATATTGCCTTTTTACTTTTTCTTGCTATGTCATTTTGTGGTTTTTCACAACCCTATGATCTTACCGGATACTGGCAGACCGATGCCGGCGGCTGCTATCAGTTTCGACAACGCCAAAACGAAATTTGGTGGACAACCGAGCAAGCCTCCAACATTTTTCATGGTTATATCGCAGGGAATACTTTAGTGGGAACCTGGTACGACATGCCATCTAATCCGGCAAGGAATTACGGAGAGAGCCTTGCTTTCCGGATAGAAGGTAATTCAAGGTTAGTTAAAATTTCTGAGTCAGCTCCCTACAGCGGAAGCGTTTGGGCGAGAGTCAATGGACCATGCGGCAATTCTTCCGCAACAACGACAGCAGAATGGGTAGTTGCCCATGAGCATGTAGGATGCACTTCTCCCAATTCTTATTGCCGCAGGTATGAGAATAAAATAGAATTTATGTCACCCTTAAATCAAGGTCCGCTTGAGGCTATGTATGCAAATGTGAATTCGCAGCCTTCCTGGTCCATTGTGCTTAAAGGAACTTTATCGGGAACCGTATATGCTTACCAGTATTATTTTGAAAATGGGAGCCATCTCGGTAACGGGACAATTACTTTCTCCCCTGATTTTAAATCTTTTACGGGGACGTTTCGAGATTTCAACGGACATCGGGGCACTTGGTATGGTAGGAGGTAATAAGTTCGCTATCCAAATTTTGGCTATATGCTTTTTGCGTTTTTCTGCTTTTCAATGCCTTCATTTTTTTCGTAGAAGAGCCGCGCCTGCGGAGAGATTTCGGGCAGGATTATCTGGATTATTGCGCTAAGGTGGGGGGCGGGATTTAGTTGGAAACTGTCTCACAGTATTTTCTTTCTTTAAGATTGCAGCATTAATTGCGACTCACCTAACAAAAAAAGGTTGGGAAAGAAGGAAAAGCACGATTTGCTTTTTAAATTTGGGGAATAGTTAGGATTTAATTTGACGCAGTAAAAAAGAAATGCGGGTTTACTCGCCGTTTTCGGGAATTCAGTAGTTATAGTCAACTAAGAGAAAAGAAAAATGAACCAAGAAGCCCATTATAATAACACTTATGCTTTTGATCTAAAAAGAGAAGAAAAACATATCTCCGATGTGGTTAAAGGAAGGAAAGGATATTATTGCATGGGGTGTGATGCAGAAATGGAAGCTGTCAAAGGGGAGATTAGAAGCCATTATTTCAGGCACGTTCCAACAGATGTAAAAACAGAAAGAAAATGTACTTACTCAGATGAATCTTACCGACATAAACTTGCTAAAGAGATTTTACAGAGAATCAAAAAAATAAAAGTACCAACACTTTATAAATTTCCACCTCAAGGAATCGATGGAAAACCGATGAAAATAAGAGACGCTTGGACAATCGAAGCAAGGGCAGTTAAAATCGAAAGACAATTCTATGAAAATAAAGAAGGTGAAATAAGTTACGGACAGAATATTGATTTTGAAAAAGAAAAAGAAAAATTTTTGTTGATACAGCCAGACGTGGCTTTCTTCGATAAAGATGACAATCCAATTCTATTAATAGAAATTGTTGCAACACATAAAATTGATTCTATCAAACTATCGAAAATAAAGAGACTTGGAATAGATACTGTTCAAGTTACCATTCCAAAAGATTCTCCAGAGGGAATTGAAGATTGTTTTTTCAGAACCCATAGAACTCAATGGATTTATAATCATGAACAAGAAACAACAACCTACCTACTCATATCCAAAGGAAATAATCAAGGAATATCACCAATTGATGAATTCCAAAAAAAGCTTTTTGAAACAGCCGAATCTTACTCGTGTAGAAGTTCACAAATTAGCAACCTTGTACGAGGAATTAGAAAAGGTTTGGAATCTGAACAGTACCGAAAAATTGAACAATCAATTAGAAGAGAACTCGATAGAGTTACGGAAAATACAAAAAGAAATAGAGAGCGATTGCTTGATCTACAAGAGGGACACAAAAAAAAGATTGAGGGAGAATTTGAATTGGAAGAAAGAGCATTTAAATCAGAGGAAGAAAGATTTAACAGAGAGGAAGCAGAATTTCAAAAAGAAGTTGATGAATTGGAAAGAAGATATTATTCAAAAAGAGGAGAACTTGAAACTGCACAAGATGAAAATAAACCAGATTGCCAATCAGAGATTGAAAGAATTGAAGAATACTTGGAAAAATTGGGAGCAGATAGAGCCTCTTTTGAAGAGCAAATTGCAGAACTTAAAAGAGAAGAAGAACAATTTGAACAACGAATTAGAAGTGAGACAGCAAGGATTATGGAGCTTACAGGAAAAGAACAGAGAACTTTCGACGAGCTTGAAACAAGAAGAAAGAATTTTCCAGTTGACCGTGAACGAGTTGAAAGAGAAATTAGAGGAGAATTTGAAGAACGAAGAAAAAAACTCGAACAAGAGATTAGAGAATCTGAAGAAGGAGTTAAGCGACAGTTTGACGAACTTCGAAGAGAAGCAATTGAAGCTGTTGAGAGAGAAGATAGTGGCGGAGAATCCCGAATCCATAGAAGAATTAAGGACACGATGGATAAATGGGGACTTTTATTATTTATCCGCAATGGAAAAAGCCGTAACCGAACTCTCCAACGGGCTAAAGAATTATATGTCTCGGGAGCTTACAAAAATTGGAATGAGTCTCGATGAATTTTTAAAATTAATGGATAAATACGATAAATAAAAAGAAGGCTGGCTGTGGTTGTCAAGTCCGGCTATATAGCTCTTTCGTGGCTATAAAAAACATTATAAAAAACCTTTCTAACCATGCTAAAAATGTTGGCTTTGAATGCCTTGTTCAATCAAGAACCCTCACCAACTGATTTCTCCAACCCGCCGCCGCTGTTACCTCCAAAATATATGCAAGCATAATTTCGATTTTAACCGGTGCCCCGCCTGATTTTTAAAAAAACCGAAAGAGGGTTTCCGGTTTTTTGCGATTTTGCTATCTTACAACGCATTCACATTTTTTTACCCGTCAAAAAAAGAAATGACCAATGAAACAATTCCTGTTTTTGATCTGCATTTTGTTCCTCTCGTCCGGCATTTTTGCGCAAAGCAAATCCGAAAATCAATACCTTTTTATCATTGACGGCTCAGGTTCGATGTGGCAAAAAATCGGCAACGACCACAAAATCGCCGTCGCTAAAACGGTGATGAAAAACCTGGTGCAAAAACTTCCCGAAAGTGCCCGCGCCGGTCTGATTGCTTACGGGCACACCCGCAAAAATGACTGCGAAG
>CALMIT010000827.1 GCA_937864255.1 uncultured Saprospiraceae bacterium | reverse complement strand
CAAGTGTGATAATCGCCGCTGCGGATTTCGGCAAATTGCGGCGGCGCATTCCAGGAAAAAGACAACATACGCTCGGGCAGATAACTCAACACTTTGCAACCTTCGCTGCCGCGGCTTCCTGCCGGTGCATCGGTAGAAAAATAAATCTCGAAAGGCCCGCCTATGCGTAGTTCCATTTGATTGTCCTGTCCGAAAAACGTTTTCAGTCCTTCGTGAGTAGTCCATTTCCACCAGGCCTTTTCGACCGGACAATTGACGACCGTTTTTTTAGTGATAATTTTTTGTGAGAGTGGTAAATCCTGAGCAGTCAGCTTCAAAGACAGCACAAAGACAGAAAAAATTGCAGCTAATAACTTTTTCATGGTTAAAATTTTGGAATTAGTGACGAATGTTGATTTTGTTATTTTGTAAGCAGGGGCAGATATGCCGTCCAGGGTCCGGTCGCTTCCTTATATTGCTTTGCCATGACCCGCACTATTTGTGCAATATGACTCAGATCGTGCGCTACCCAGGTAGCCAGCAACTGCTCCAGCGTAACCGTCCCGAAAGCGGGGTGAATGCCCGTTTTTTGTAAATCTTCTTCAGACAAATGCAGCGATTTTAAAAAATCAAGATTGTCCCGGCGCAGCATTTTGAACGTCAAAATCAATTCTTCCAGCGTCTTGCCCTGACTATCCCGAAACTGCGCAAAGCGGTCGAAGGGTTCGAATTTTTTATCCGGCGCATCCGAAAGAATAATTTTCGTACGGGTTATCCAGTCGGTTTTTTCACCGTGTACCAGGTGACCTGCTATGTCGTAAGCGCTCCAACTCTCCCCGCCTTCATTAGCCCGGTACCAGTCTTCGGAGAGATTTGCCAGCAGTGCCTGCAAAACCGACGGCGTATTTTCCAATATTTCCAGCGCCTTGTCCAGTTTGAATTCCATTAGTTCAGCTTTTATTTTGAAAGATTGCGTTCAAAATGATGCGCTTTTATTTCAAAACCTTTGTTGAGATAGAGGCGATGCGCCGAAAAGCGCTGGTGTCCCGAATCCAGAGAAATCGTATCACAATTTTTCAAACGCGCCTCTTCAATTAAAAAATCAAGCAGCGCCGAAGCACAGCCTTTGCCGCGATAAGCGGGCAGCGTAGCGAGGTCGTCTATGTAAAGCGTTTTGCCGGAGTAAAACATGCTGAGATAACGATAGCCGGCAAAAGCTATCGCCCTGCCGGCTTCTTCAATATAAATCAGGTGAAATCCTTCCGTTCGCATAATTTCAAACAAGGGCGCCAAATCCTGCCCGCTCAGGTGCGGACGTAATTCGAAAATAACTTCGCTGCACTTTTCAATCTCGTCCGCGACGAGCAGTTTTTTTATCTCCATTTCACGAAGTCTTTCTTTTTAAAACAGATTTGAGTTTTACTTTTTCGAAACTCAAAATTAAGAACAATTGGACTACCTTTGTAGTCCACAAATTATTCTTAAAGTAGTCCGCCTATGTTGCCTTGGTCATCGCTTATCAGTTTTGAAAAAAATGCCGATCAGCCGGTTTATCTTCAAATAGCAAACACCATCATCAAAGAAATCAGGAGCGGAATATTGAAACCCGGACTAAAGCTGCCGAGTACCCGTGCCATGTCGCAAATTCTGGCGGTACACCGAAAAACCATCGTACAAGCTTACGACGAACTTGACGCGCAGGGATGGGTGGAAATAAAACCAAGCAAAGGCGCTTTTATCAGCGATACTTTGCCGGAAACCACCCCGGTAAAACTTTCGGCACGCGCGCCGAGCGCTACCAAAATGAACAAAACCGGATTCACGCTCAAAAGCATTTCTTACATAAATATTCCATCAAAAACACTGCGGGAAACTACCGGATTTCATGACGGACCGGATGTGCGGCTGGTACCCGTCAAGCAGATAGCGAGAACCTATCAGGGTATTTTGAAAAGAAAAACAGGACTGCAAAACCTGTCGTACGTGAACGTGGATGGCAGACAGAATCTGAGAAAAATATTTTCGGAAGAGATGAACATGATGCGGGGCATGAATACCTCGCCCGACAATATTTTTATTACCCGCGGAAGCCAGATGGGTTTGTTTCTGATTTCGCAGGTTCTGTTTTCAAAAAACGATATCGTCATCGTGGGCGAGGTGGATTATTATTACGCCTGTCAAACATTCATACACGCTGGAGCAAAACTTTTGCGCGTAAGCATGGACGACTGCGGTTTGAATATCGAACAAATAGCCGAAATCTGCAAAACGACCGCCATCCGGGCGGTATATGTCACTTCGCATCATCACTACCCCACTACTGTTACATTGAGTGCGGCGCGGCGCATGAAGTTGCTGGCTTTGTCGGAACAATACGGTTTTGTAATCATGGAAGACGACTATGATTACGATTTTCATTACGAAACCAATCCTATTTTGCCCGTGGCCAGCGCCGACCGCAAAGGCATGGTCATTTACATAGGCACGTTGAGCAAAACCATTGCGCCCGCCATCCGCATCGGCTACGTGGTTGCGCCTCAAACCCTGATAACAGAATTGAGCAAAATCCGCCAGATTATTGATATGCAAGGCGATCCGATTATGGAACAAGCAGTGGCGGAATTGTATCTGGAAGGCGAAATACGACGGCACATGAAAAAAGCAATCAAAGAATATAAGGAAAGAAGAGACCTTTTGTGTGCTTTGCTGAGCGAGCGACTGAGTGATTGTGTTGACTTTAAAAAACCCGACGGCGGTATAGCCATCTGGGCGAAATACGATAAAAAAATAAACCTGCCCGCACTTTCCCAACAGCTCCGCGCCAAAGGGTTGATTTTATCTTCCGGATTGATACACAATCCTTCCGAAGATGTGCAGCTCAACGCCACCCGCATGGGTTTCGGCTGGATGAACAAGCAGGAAATCGTGAAAGCGGTGGATATACTCCACGACGCCATCCGGCGAAAATAAAGCCCCGCCCGCGACAAAACACCCCATCGCTCCCATCTTGTGGCATAAAATATGTTGCCTTAATGCCGGGACAAAAAATTTCCTGTAATTGAAATTACTTTTCAGGAAAATTTTCGTTTCTATTTCAATTTTTTTCAAAATTTTGAGCCTTTTAAAATTTAGCCGTTGCGACTATCCTTTTTAATATTTCTTTGCGCAAGTTTATTCCTGTCCTGCCATTTTCATACCCAAAGAATGGATAGCTATGAAGTACACGGACTGGATGTGTCGCATTATCAATCATACATAAACTGGGATCAGGTGGCATTGTCGCCGGTACATTTTGTTTTTGTAAAAGCTACCGAAGGGCTTACGATGACCGACACTTTGTTTTGCCACAATTGGTACGAACTCGAACGAGTCGGTTTGAAAAGAGGCGCTTATCATTTTTACAGACCTACCATTGGCGCCAGGGAGCAGGCTGTCAATTTTCTGAATGCCGTGGAAATGAAGCTGGGCGACATGCCCCCGGTGCTTGATATAGAAGTAACCGACGGCGTGAAATCCGACCGAATAATAGATTCGTTAAAAGTGTGGCTGCGCGAAGTGGAAGCCGGGGTCGGGCTTCGCCCCATTATTTATACCAGCCTCAAATTTTATCACCAACACCTGGCGGGACACTTTATCGAA
>CALMIT010000826.1 GCA_937864255.1 uncultured Saprospiraceae bacterium | reverse complement strand
TCGCGTCCAACCTGTCCAGAACCGTTCCCGGAGTCTTGTTGACGGACTTGGCCACGGGCTGCACTGCGACTTTTGATGCGAATATCGCCTGGAATCCGAATTTTGACTGCCTCGCCACGTCAGTAGCCGAGGTTGGTGCATTCAGCCAAATCGGAAAAATATTCCCCAATCCTTTTTCGGAAAAAATTACTGTCCGGCAGGAACAGGCGCTTTCGGACAAAAGCGAGTACAGAATTTTTGACCTGACCGGGCGATTGCTCTTTGTCGCGCAGGCCAAAGGACAGCAGGAAAGCCTGGATTTGCATTTTTTGCAGCCGGGTATGTACATTTTTCAATTAAGTAATTCTGCGGGAATTTGGACAGAAAAATTGATGAAGCATTAAAAATCAAATGCAACAGCCCCGGATTTCCAAACAATCCGGGGCGTGTTTTTTAGTCCAAAAACAGTTCCATCGCACGCGCGTATTTTGAATTTTTGGTAAGCCGGAAAGGCAGATGCTGGGCGACAAAGGCCGCCATATTTTCCTGGTCGCGCGCGTATTTCATTTCCAGGATAATTTCATTTTCGGAAAAAAAACGCGGCACTTTGCAAAGTTGCGCCAGTGCTTCTTCGCCGGTTATTTCAAAAAGCGGGCGCGCATTCAGATAGCCGTCCACCGTGATTCTTAATTTGCCGTCCGGCGTTTCGTAATAGGCTCGACGGTAGCTGTTGTACAACACCGGCATCAAGACCAGAAAATGATTTAACTGGCGGTTGACGCGCTCAGTAAGTCGTCGCAAAACAGAGAAATCTGACAGGTTCAGGTCAAAATACTTTTTAAAACCTTCCTCATTCAGCTTGATTTTGGCTTCGAGTTTTGCTTCGCCACGCGGCTCGTTTCCGTACCATCTTACCCTGATTTTTTGCCGCTTGCCGATGCCCGATTGGTTTTCATTAAAAAAAGCAAAATCTGCCGTATCAAAATAAATATTGTTGATAACGCGATCCGGATGCACTTTGCGAAACCCGGCGGGGAGCAGCCTGACGACTTGCTCAGCCTGCCCGAAGGAAGCATTTTCTATCCTGAATTTTTTTTCCAGACGCATGGCACAAAAGTCAGAAAATTTTGTGAAGCCTTTTAGCGCCAAACCGAAAGATTCTTTACATTAGCAGCATTCGTATATTTCAATTTTTTTTTAAAAAACAGCAATCAAAATATATTGATTATGTCCACCAAGTCGCACAAACAAAGAAGATTGGAAATCAAAGATCGCCGCGATTCTAAAAAGTTTTTCACGGTATTGGGCGTTGCCCTCCTCATTTTGCTGGTGATAGTTTTTCTGATTTATCTGCAAATGGCTTAGACTTTTTTCAAAACTTAAATTCAAAACCGGGGAATGCGCATTGTTTTCATGGGTACGCCTGAGTTTGCCGTACCTTCTTTAAATATTTTGGTGGAAAACGGCTACGAGGTGGTCGCGGTCGTCACGGCTACCGACAAATACGGCGGGCGGGGCGGAAAGCAACTTATCGAGTCTGCCGTTAAAAAATATGCCCTCGAAAAAAACCTTCCTATAATTCAGCCGGAAAAATTAAAATCGCCGGAGTTCGTCAATCAATTGGAGGCTTTGAAGCCGGATTTGCAGGTGGTGGTAGCATTTAGAATGCTGCCTGAAATAGTGTGGTCCTTGCCGCGCATCGGCACGTTTAATCTGCACGGCTCTCTGCTGCCGAAATACCGCGGCGCCGCGCCGATCAACTGGGCGATTATCAAGGGTGAAAAAGAAACCGGCGTGACTACTTTTTTTATCACCCACGAAATTGACACGGGCGATATTTTAATGCAGGAAAAAATCAGCATCGGCGAAAATGAAACAGCCGGCGAATTGCACGACCGAATGATGTTTTTGGGCGCTGAGACGGGTTTGAAAACGGTAAAAATGATCGAATCGGGGCAATATATTTTGCAAAAACAAAACGAAGCCGAGGTCAGCAAAGCGCCGAAAATTTTTCACGAAACCTGCAAAATCAATTTCGAACAAAGCGCCGGACAAGTACACAATTTTATACGGGGACTCAGCCCCTACCCCGCTGCCTGGACTATGCTGGGCGAAGAACAATTAAAAATTTATCGCAGCCGCAAAATCGCAGCCGCACATACTTTGCCCCCCGGAACGATACAAACCGATTCGAAAGATTATCTAAAAATTGCCACTCTCGACGGCTTTGTAGAAATTTTGGAACTACAACTACAAGGCAGGAAAAGGATGGATGTAAAAAGTTTTTTGAATGGTTTTGGCGTCAAACTCCAAAATATTACCCCAAACAAACCTGCCTAAAACTTAGACCATTTTCACTTGTTTGATAGACTCTTGATACTCAAAGCGTATCTTTGTGCAAATCAACTTCATTGAATGAAACAACAGGCTGAGGCGATTTTGCCGACCAAATGGGGAATTTTTAAAATGTTGGCTTACGCGAATCAATCCGACGAGCAAATGCCTCATCTCGCTCTGATTCACGAAAAATTTGATCCCGGTTCGGAAGTTTTGGTGCGCGTGCATTCCGAATGCATGACAGGCGATACTTTCGGCTCCGTGCGGTGCGACTGTGGAGAACAATTGGACAAAGCCATGGAACTGGCTGCACAGGCGGGCGGCGTGATTATTTACCTGCGCCAGGAAGGACGCGGTATCGGGCTGATTAATAAATTGAAAGCGTACCAACTTCAGGATAAAGGACTAAATACGATTGACGCGAATACACACCTCGGCTTCGAGGCAGATGCACGGCAGTATGATATTGCGTTGGAAATTTTGACGGATTTGGGCATTCGCAAGATTCATCTGTTGACCAACAACCCGTTGAAAATCAAGGCTTTTAAAAAATCAAATATTGAGGTATTGAGCAGAATACCTTTGGTGATGGAGCCACACACAGAAAATCAAAATTACCTCGATACCAAAAAAACACTAATGGGGCATTTTCTAAAATAAAATGCCCCATTAGTGTTAATAGCCTGTGGTTTAGTTTAAATTATTATCGTTTTACGATTTGCTTTGTTATTCGCTCCCCTGAATCTGATTGAAAACTAAAAAAGTAAACGCCCTTCGGATAATTGCTCAGATCAACTGCATTCAAATTTGAAAGGTCAAAATTGCCTACCAGCGTTCCGGTTGCCGAAGTTACAAGCAATCTGCCTGATTGAAATTTTTCGGCTTTGATTTCCACCCTGCCGTTAGTCGGGTTGGGGAAAATTTCAAAACGCGCATTCTCAAAAGTAAAATTCAACACCGGCGAATATTCAAAAGCGCCGGAATAATCTGTTTGTTTCAAACGATAATAATTTTCACCAGAGGATGGATTTTCATGAACAAATTCATACCGGTGTGCTGTAAAAGTGGTACCTTGTCCTTTCACTTTACCGATGGCTCGGAAAGTTCTGCCGTCCCTGCTATGCTCTATTTCAAAATAATCATTATCAATTTCGCTGCTGGTTTCCCATTCCAAAAATACTTTTCCGTCTTCCAACCTTCCATCAAATGCACTTAGCTCAATAGGCAACGGGGCAGCTCCGAGGCGGGCCACACGGTTTGCATTAAAATTGCCGCTTGCCGAGGTAAAATTGCCAGCAATAAACATATCGTTCGATGTTATTTTAATGGCATAAACACTACCGGTATTCATCAGGGTCACAAATTCATTCCAGGATGTGCCGCCCCATTGCGCTATTCTGCCGGCATTGACGTTACCGCCCGCATCATTAAAATTGCCGCCGATGTACACGTCCGTTCCAAAAACATCT
>CALMIT010000825.1 GCA_937864255.1 uncultured Saprospiraceae bacterium | reverse complement strand
AGTGTAATCCTAATACGTTTGCAGACACAAAAAAGTTGCCATTTTTCTGAAAAAAACTTGACTTTTACCCTTTTTTGTTTAACGAAAAAATTAATATGTGTGCTGCGGAAAGGCTCAGAGGAAGGTAGTGAAGCAAAATAATAAGTCAATAAAAAAAGCCGGTTTTGCGAATTTTCCAAAACCGGCTTTTTTTATTGTCCCGTATTTCGTCAATCACTTTTTTTGGTTTGGATTTTATTCAGAAGCAATTGAGCTTTTACGAGAAAGTCGTCGTGATGTACGCGGTACTCCTGATTCACCATAAATAACCTCACGGCATCCCAGGCTGCCGAGCCGGGACGAAGCTGCTTGGCGGCTATCGGGTGCAACCAATATTCCAGATTATTGGAGCGAATGTAAGAGCCTTCAATTCTGAAATTGATGACTACGGACAATTTATTTAACGAAAAAAGATAATTGGTTTCCGAATTCAGTTCGCGTTGCAAGTCAATGATGCGGACGCGCCCGAAGTTTATACCGGCTTTTTCACAAAGGAACAAATCGCGCCGGCCGTCAAAAGTGATTAAATTGGAAACGTTGTATTTTTTGAAATTTTTGAGTAGAAAACCTTTGATGGCTCTTTGCGCCGGACGCACCTGGAAAAAAGCTCTTTTGAGGTCTCTCTCATCCAGTTTGAAATTTTCATCGTATCTGGATTTTCGACCGGTTTCCATGTTTACCACTTCTTTTACCCGCTCAATGGTGTGTCCCAAATCATCTGTTTTGGCAACTACGCTCACATATTCGACGTTGGCTTGGTTGAGCCAGGTTTCTATGAAGATTCTTTTGGTATCAGGTTCAAAAACTAAGAGGGATATTTCGGCGATGGCGAAAAAATTGGGAAAGCCTCCGTAAATGTTTCCGTATTTTACCTCAAGTACTGTAAAGTTTCTTTTTGGGCCCACGAGTTATGTTGGTTTTTGTGTAAGGAAATTTCGATTACTCCGTTTTATACTTTTTAAATTTTGGGCAGCAATTTAGGAATTTTAATTTTTCAACTAAGAAAAAAATCAAATATTCAAACTAAAAATTGCCCGTTTTGATAAATTTTTTCACCGTTAGCAAAAATTTCACCGCCATTTTTCATGTCGGCTATCATGTCCCAATGAACGGAGGATTGATTCTGACCGCCTGCTTGTAAGTAGGATTGTCCGATTGCCATGTGAATGGTGCCTCCTATTTTTTCATCGAACAGTATATTTTTGGTAAAACGGTCAATTTTTGAATTTGTTCCAATTGCCGCTTCGCCAAATCGTCTTGTGCCTTCCATTTGAAAAATTCTGTCCAAAAAATCCTTGCCGCGCCGCGCTTCCCACTTTTCTATCCAGCCGTCTTTCACCCACAAAGTCACGTCTTCCACTTCATGCCCCATATAAATACTCGGGTAATTAAAGCGCACCACGCCGTTCACCGAATCCTCTTCCGGGCTGGTGTACACTTCGCCCGAAGGCATGTTGGTTTGTCCGTCGGAGTTTATCCACTTGCGCCCTTTCGTCCTGAATTTTATATCAATATCGTTTCCTTTGTAATGTACCTCGGTGCAGGCGTTGAGGCGATCCACGATTGACTGTTGCCGCCGCCGCACCTCCAGCCAGCTTTCCACCGGATCGTCGTCGAAAAGACA
>CALMIT010000824.1 GCA_937864255.1 uncultured Saprospiraceae bacterium | reverse complement strand
GTGGCAATGTGACACCCTGCGCAACGACGGTGATTGTGAAAGACAACCAGCCGCCGACGGCAATTTGCGCACAATCAAAAGAAATTATCCTTTTACCCGACGGCACTGCCATTGCTTATGCTAACTCATTTGACGGCGGCAGCCATGACAATTGTGGTATTGACGGATTTGCGGTAGCGCGTGATAATCTTCCTTTTTCAAATACTGTAAAATTTACCTGCGCGGATGCGGGGAAAACAGTAGTGGTTAAATTCAGGGTGATTGACAGAAATAATTTGTACTCTGAGTGTACGGTAAATGTGCAGGTATTGGACAGAACGGCTCCGGTCATCACTTGTCCTGCGAATAAAACGCTGGCCTGCCAGGACGATCCGCTCAATCTGATACTCACCGGAACGGCTACGGCTACCGATGCGTGTAGTGCCGTGAATGTGTCTTACACCGACAATGCACAGTTGAATAATTGTGGTAACGGTTTTATCACAAGAACCTGGAAGGCAACGGACGCGAGTGGTAATTTTTCGACCTGCGTGCAGCAGATAACCGTGCAGGACAATACGCCGGTGGCGGTAGTTTTCCCCGATGATTATACTACTTATACCTGCGGAGCGCCCACATCGCCTGATATTACGGGCAGACCGGTATTGACGGGCGACGACTGCGAAGACATAGAAATTACTTTTACAGAGCAATATTTCGGCACTGCGCCGCCGGCCTGTTTCAGAATTATCAGAAGGTGGGTCGTGGTGGACTGGTGTAAATATGTGTCGGGCAGTGGGAGTACTGCCGGATATTGGACAAAAGACCAGACCATTCAGGTACTTGACGAAACGGCGCCGGTGCTGACGCCTCCGGCAGACCAAACCGTCGGTACGCTGAACACAAGCTGCGAGGGCTTTGCTACTATCCCGCCGGCCACGGCGGCCGATTGTTCGCCGTATGTTTCCATCACCAACGATTCGCCGTATTCGACGGCAAAGGGGGCGGATGCAAGCGGTACTTACCCGCCGGGAGTGCATACAGTCAAATTTACTGCAACCGACGGCTGTGGCAATCAAAGCACGGCTACGATGAAAGTGACCGTAAAAGACGACAAAGCGCCGACGCCGATTTGTGGCAATGGAATTTCGCTTTCGCTCAATAGCGACGGGCTTTTAAATCTGCATCCTTTGATGGTGCTGACAGGCAGCTTTGATAATTGTTCGCCTGCTCCAAAACTGCAATTTGACATTTCACCAAAAACATTCGATTGCAGTTCGGTAGGGGCGCAGACCGTGCGTATCACAGCCAAAGACGAGGCGGGCAATAGCGGATTTTGCACCACTACGGTCAATGTGCAGGATAATCTAAATGCCTGTTCGGCCATTACGGCGCATATTGCCGGCAAAGTGATGACAATGGGAGGCACGCCCGGAGTGCTGGTTCAGGTAGAATTGTCGGGCGGACTGGCGGCGGGCAGACAGACGAATGTGGACGGTAGTTTTGAATTCAGAGACCTTCCGAAAAACAAAAGCTATACCGTCACGCCGCGCTATAATACGGACATTACGGAAGGCGTGACCACTTTTGACCTGGTACACATTCAAAAACACATTTTGAATGTGCAGCGCTTTACCTCGCCCTATCAGTGGAAAGCGGCCGATGCCAATAATTCAAAAGACATAACCACCTTCGACCTGGTTATTATCAGGAAAGCAATTTTGAGGGTGAATAATGAATTTCCGAATAACAAATCCTGGCGTTTTGTTGATGCGAGTTTTGAGTTTCCGGCGACGGGAAGTCCTTTACAGGCAAATTTCCCCGAGAGCATTCATGTGGCCAGTTTGAACGGACACCGCCTGAACAGCAACTTCGTGGCGATAAAAATCGGCGATGTAAACAGCAGCGCCAAACTCAATACGCTCGACAGCCAAACCGACGACCGCACCGACCATGAGCCGCTCAGTCTGCTTTTTGAAGATGCAGAACTGAAAGCGGGGCAGACCGGCCGGGTGGATATCACTTCCGAAAATTTTGAAAATATAACCGGATTCCAGTTTACCCTGGATTTCGATAAAGATGCTTTAGAGTTTGCACGTATAGAAAACATGAGTTTGAACAGTTTTGACGACCGGAATGTAGGGACTGCCCTGCTCCACCAGGGCAGCCTTACTTTTAGCTGGGATGATTCTGCGCCGGTCACGCATACCCGGAGTCAGACTTTGTTTTCCATCTACTTCACAGCCAAAAAGGACAGCAGGCTGTCGGCATGTTTGAATGCAAGTTCCCAATATACACGTGCGGAGGCTTATCAGGTATTGCCTTCGCAGAATCCGACGACTCAGAACATACGAATTTTGAATGTACACATGAAAGCGGCGAATGCGCCGGCGGCAGAAGGTTGGAAAGTTTTTTCAAACAAGCCCAATCCTTTTACCGAGTTGACGAGCATACCGATGCAAGTACCCAAAACTATGGATTTGACATTGACAATTTTTGACCTGTACGGACGAGAAGTAACACGAATGAAAAGGTTTTTCCCGATGGGTTACCACGAATGGATGATTAGCGATGAAGATATGCAGCACCGCACCGGCGTTTTCCTTTACAGGATAGAAGGAGAAGGTTTGCCGGCGAAAAGTGGAAAAATGACGAGGTTACGAAATTAAAGTTTTAAGCATAATTA
>CALMIT010000823.1 GCA_937864255.1 uncultured Saprospiraceae bacterium | reverse complement strand
GCCGAAAAATACAAACTCCTTTTCTTTACTCCGATTTTTCAGACACACTCTAATTGAGAATTTTTTTCAGGCTATTCAGCATAGAGATTATGAAAACATATTGACCCCTCTACATAGAGTTACTATTATAGGTAAGTGGACTAAAGATGATGCACATAGAATGGCATATCGAAAATATCGAGAAACATACTTATCAATGATTCCAAAGAATGATATTCGTTCATAAGTCTTTCGCAGGTTTTCAAAACTTGGAAGTTTACCTCTTAAAAATTGATTCGCGATAAACTTTTTCTGCCTACTTTTGAGGGCACATAAATCAGGTGGCAAAGTCCTTTCAATTCCATTTTTTAATCTAAAAAAAGGACAATGAGCGATTTATTGCTAAGATTAGCCACCGAAGAAGATAGCCGGGAAATCTCGGCTGTATTGGCAGCCGCCTTCCGGGAGTTTGAGGCGCTGTATTCAGCGGCAGCTTTTGCTGCTACGGTGATCAGCCCCGACGAAGTGTGCCACCGCATCCGCGAAGCCCCGCTTTGGCTCGCCGAATATGACGGAAAAATAGTCGGTACCGTTTCTATCCTGCCTCAAAACAATGAACTGTACATCCGGGGAATGGCCGTTTTGCCGGCTGCGCGCGGTTTGAAAATCGGACTTGCGCTGTTGCAGCAGGCAGAAAATTTTGCCTTGCAAAATGCCTGCAAACGCCTGTTTTTGCGAACCACGCCTTACCTCGACAAAGCCATCCGGCTGTATGAAAATTTCGGTTTTGTACGCGTGGGCGCAGCGCAGGAAGATTTTTTCGGAACGCCCTCTTTTTTGATGGAAAAAATGCTGGACTATCGCTAAAATGACAGAGGCCTGGCAGGTTTTCAAAACCTGCCAGGCCTCGTCTCGGTTTACCCCATCACCTGCATGACCCGGATCGGATTCGGATTGATTTGGTCGGATTCCACGAGTCCGTCGCGGAGGCGGATGATGCGGTGGGCGTGGGCGGCGATGTCGTTTTCGTGGGTGACGACAATGATGGTGTTGCCCGCCTGGTGTATTTCTTCAAATAGCGCCATGATTTCGTAGCTGGTTTTGGTGTCAAGGTTGCCGGTAGGTTCGTCGGCAAAGATGATGGCGGGGTCGTTCACGAGCGCCCTGGCTACTGCCACGCGCTGCCGCTGACC
>CALMIT010000822.1 GCA_937864255.1 uncultured Saprospiraceae bacterium | reverse complement strand
CTGTCCGATGGTGCGGGGTTTCATTTTTGAAAGTTTTTCACGGGCTTCGGCGGATAGCGCGGTGAGATTTTTATAATCAAAATTATCATGCAGCCGCACTTCTTCGAGGCGATTCATTTTTTCTACCAGTTCCTGTTCGCGTTGGATATAGCCCTCGTATTTCATGTTTATTTCTGCAAGCTCTACGGTCTCTTCATCCGTATTTTTCAAAAATGCATCCACATCGGGCAGCGCTTTCCTGAGTTCGGCGATACCCACGTGCGGACGTACCAGCACGCCATGCAATTTGACTTTTTGCGTCAGCGGCGCAGAACCGATACTTTCCAAAAAGCCGTTGAGTTGCTCCGGCGCCACGCTGTAATCTTTGAAAAAACGCTCGACAGCATTCGAGGCTGCCAGTTTTTGATTTACGTGTTCCATGCGCTCCTCCGCGCCGGTCACACCCATTTTGAGAGCTATCGGCGTCAGCCGGATGTCCGCATTATCCTGGCGGAGCAAAATGCGATACTCGGCGCGCGAGGTAAACATGCGGTAAGGCTCTTTGGTACCTTTGTTAACCAAATCGTCAATAAGTACGCCGATGTACGCCTCTGATCTTTTCAGAATAAAAGGTTCTTTTTCATTGATGGCGAGGTGCGCATTAAAACCCGCCGCAAGTCCCTGGCAGGCCGCTTCTTCGTAACCTGTCGTACCGTTGATCTGACCGGCAAAAAAGAGATTTTTTACCAGCCGCGTTTCCAGTGTCAGCTGCAACTGCGTGGGTGGAAAATAATCGTATTCAATGGCGTAGCCCGGGCGAAACATTTTCATATTTTCAAAACCCGGAACCTGCCGCAGCGCTTTGTACTGCACATCTTCGGGCAAAGATGAAGAAAAGCCGTTGACGTAAATTTCGCAGGTATCCCAGCCTTCTGGCTCTACAAAAAGCTGGTGGCGTTCGCGCTCCGAAAACCTGTCAATCTTGTCTTCGATACTCGGACAATACCGCGGCCCCAGCCCCTGAATCCGGCCGCTGAACATCGGCGATTTTTCAAAACCTGTTTTGAGGGTTTCGTGCACCGCCTCGTTGGTGTAAGTCACGTGGCAGGGAAGTTGTTTTTCCGGCTTGGGCGTATCGGTGTAAGAAAATTTTCCGGGGTTCTCGTCGCCGGGTTGAATTTCCATTTTTGAATAATCGAGCGTGCG
>CALMIT010000821.1 GCA_937864255.1 uncultured Saprospiraceae bacterium | reverse complement strand
GCCGCGCATGTGGGAGAGTTTTGGCGAGGACGTCTTTTTAAATGAAAAAATGGGACTTGTTACCGTGGAAGGTTATCAGGGAAACAACCCGGCGGCAAAAGACAAAATGGCTGCCTGCCTCAAACATTTTACCGGCTACGGACTGCCACAAAGCGGCAAAGATCGCACGCCGGCGTACATTCCCGAAAGACAGTTGAGGGAATATTTTTTACCGGCTTATGAGGCGAATTTTGATGCCGGCGCGATGACCGTGATGGTCTGTTCGGGGGAAATCAATGGCGTTCCTGTTCACGCCAGCAAGCGCATTTTGACCGATATTTTGAGAAAAGAAATGGGATTTGAAGGAATGGTGGTGTCCGATTGGGAAGACGTAAAATACTTGTACACGCGGCATTTGGTCGCGCATGATTACAAAGAGGCGGTAAAAATTTCGGTGGAAGCCGGCATTGATATGTGCATGACGGCGATGGATTTGGAATTTGCCGATCATTTGCTGGAATTGGTCAAAGAAGGCGCTATTTCCGAAAAAAGAATTGATGAGTCGGTGCGGCGAATTTTGCGTTTGAAAGAGCAGTTAGGCCTTTTTGAAAAATCAGTTTTTGAGCCTAACGATTACCCCGATTTCGGTTCTGAAAAGTTCGCCGCGGTTTCTTTGCAAGCAGCAAAAGAAAGCCTGGTTTTATTGAAAAATGAAAAAAATACGCTGCCGCTTTCTAAAAATACAAAAGTGTTGGTGTGCGGCCCGACAGCCAACAATCTGCGCAGTCTGAACGGCGGCTGGACTTTCACCTGGCAGGGCGAAAGAGCCGACCAAATTGAAAAAAAGGAAAACACCATTTTGGCTGCCATCCAAAAAACCATCGGCGCTGCAAATGTGCAGTATGAAAAAGGCACGGACTTTTTCAAAGAAGAAAATATTGACGCGGCTGTAAAAGCCGCCGCGCAAGCGGAGGCAATCGTTGTGTGCCTGGGCGAGACTTCTTACACCGAACAAATGGGCAGTTTTAATGACCTTGATTTGCCGGATGCGCAAGTCAAATTGGTTGAGGCGTTGTCCAAAACGGGCAAAACCTTGATTGTCGTTTTAGCGGAAGGCCGCCCGCAGGTTATTCGCAGGATCGAACCGCAGTCCAGCGCTATTTTGGGCGCTTTTTTGCCCGGTATGAAAGGCGGCGATGCGATTGCTTCCGTGCTTTTCGGCGATTTTAATCCTTGCGGGAAATTGCCTTTCACCTATCCAGCCTATTCAAATAACCTGACGACTTACGACCATAAATATACCGAAGAAGTACTCACCAACGAACTTTACGGACCTTACTGGGACCCACAATATGAATTTGGTTTTGGAAAATCTTACACCGATTTTGAGTATTCAAATTTGAAAATAAGCGGAAAGGAATTTTCAAAAACAGACAAAATTGAAATAGCCGTGGACGTAAAAAATACCGGCAAAATGGCGGGCAAGGAAGTGGTGCATTTGTTTGTACGCGACTTGGTGGCCAGCGTTACGCCGCCGGTAAAACGGCTGCGCGGTTTTGAAAAAATCGAATTGAAGCCGGGTGAAACAAAAACGGTAAAATTTCAGATTTCACCCGCTGATCTCGCTTTTGTAGGTATTGATAATCAATGGGTTGTCGAACCGGGAACCTTCCGGGTGATGATAGAAAAGCTCTCGGCAGAGTTTGATATCGAATGATTTTTAACCGATTTTCAGCGAAGTCATCGAGATGGAACCCATGATGGTTTTGTCGTTGAAATAACTTACGGTTTCATTTTTTTCCTGCAAAGCCAGCGTGTACAAAAGCGGCAGATAATGCTCCGGCGTCGGCACGGAAAGTTTTACCGCCTGCCCGAGCGATTCATAATTTGCCAGCGCCAGATGATCGCCGGAGTTGATCAATTGCTTGAATTTTTGATCGGCTTCCACCGCCCAGTCATAGCCGGCTTGCGGCGATTGCCAGTTGACGCGACCAAGATTGTGCACCATGTTGCCGCTGCCGAGTATCAGGACGCCTTTGCGACGCAGCGCAGCGAGTTCCTTTGCAAGTTCATAATGATACCTCGGCGGTTTTGAAAAATCCAGGCTCATTTGTATCACCGGTACCTCAGCTTTCGGGTAAAAATGTTTTACCACCGTCCAACAGCCATGGTCGAGTCCCCAATCTTTATCCAGACCAACTTCGGTTTTTTGAACAGTTGCTTTTGTTTCGGAAGCCAGTTGCGGGCTGCCCGGCGCGGGATACTGCACGTCAAAAAGTGCCTGTGGAAATCCGCCGAAGTCGTGAATGGTTCTCGGCTTTTCCATTGCCGTCACGAAGGTGCCTTTGGTTTCCCAGTGCGCTGAAATGCAAAGAATGGCTTTTGGTTTTGGCAGTTCTTTCCCGATTTTTCTGAATCCGGCGACGAATTCATTTTCCTCGATGGCGTTCATCGGGTTGCCGTGTCCGACAAAAAGGACGGGCATTTTTTCACCGCTTTCGAGCGGTTCGGTCATTTTATGAAGGTCGTGCAGTTTCAAGGCGATTCCGGTTAATGGTAAAATTGCGGCAGCTTTTAAAAAGTCTTTCCTTTTCATTTTTCAAAATTTCAAGGTGGAAAGTGACAAATAAACCTGCGACAAATTTGAAAGTTTAGCCCCGGATTTTCAAGCATGAAAAAGCCGCTCCCCGAAAACGGAAAGCGGCCATGGTTGTCCATTTTTATTAACCTATCCTTTTTTCAGACCGGCATAATTTTCAAAAAAGTAAGGAATCGTTTCGATGCCTTTATAAAAATTAAACAAGCCGAAGTGTTCGTTTGGCGAGTGAATGTCGTCGCTGTTCAGCCCGAAACCCATCAAAACCGTTTTCACGCCAAAAGCCTCCTCAAACAAAGAAACAATCGGAATGCTGCCTCCTTCGCGGCTCGGCAGCGGCGTTTTGCCAAAGGTTTTTTCCATCGCTTTTTCAGCGGCTTTGTATTCTGGCGTGTTGGTTGGTGTCACGGCGCCTTCGCCTCCGTGCAGCGGCGTTACTTTCACTTTCACATAATCCGGCGCGATACTTTTAAAATGCTCGGAAAACAACTTGGTGATGTCGTCGGATTTTTGATTTGGAACGAGGCGCATGCTGATTTTGGCGTAAGCCTTCGAAGGCAAAACCGTTTTCGCACCTTCCTTGATGTAGCCGCCCCAGATGCCGTTGCAATCCAGCGTCGGGCGGATAGAAGTGCGCTCCAGGGTGGTGTAACCTTTTTCGCCGTTTAGCGCATTCACGCCTAAATCTTTCATGTAGTTTTTCTCGTTGTGAGGCGCTTTATTCATGGCTTCGCGCTCTTTTTTGCTCACGGTTTCCACCGCGTCGTAAAATCCCGGGATGGTGATTTTTCCATTTTTATCGTGGAGCGAAGCTATCATTTGCGCCAGCGTATTGATTGGATTTGCAACGCCTCCGCCGTACACACCGGAGTGCAGATCGCGATTCGGCCCGGTCACTTCCACCTCTACGTAGCTCAAACCTCTCAGCCCGGTCGTGATGCTTGGACAGTCGTTGGAAATGATGGAAGTATCGCTCACCAACACTGTGTCGCAGGCGAGTTTCTTTTTGTTTTTGCGGCAAAACGGGTACAAATTTTCAGAGCCGACTTCCTCTTCACCTTCCACCATAAACTTCACATTCACAGGCAATTCGCCGGTGGCTACCATCGCCTCGAAGGCTTTTATTTGCATAAAAGTTTGTCCTTTATCGTCGCATGAACCGCGCGCATAAATAGCGCCTTGCGGATGATTTTTGGTCTTTTTGATGACCGGCTCGAAGGGAGGCGATTCCCAAAGTTCGAGGGGATCGGGCGGCTGCACGTCGTAGTGACCGTACACGAGTACGGTGGGCGCTTTTTTATCAATAATTTTTTCGCCGTACACGATCGGATGTCCCGCAGTCTCGTGAATTTCGACCACATCACAGCCGGCTTTTTTCAAATGTTCTGAAATGGTTTCGGCCATTTTTTTTACATCTTTTTTATAAGCCGGGTCGGCGCTGATGGAGGGTATTTTTAAAATTTCGAGCAACTCATCGAGGAAACGCTGTTTATTTTTCTCGATGTAGGCTTGTGTTTTTTGCATATTGAGTGATTTTTACAATTTTTGAAAAATAATTTTGAAGGCTGGTAAAGATAGAAATTTTGTCTTTGGCAGCCGATTAATTTATATCATTCGGATGGCTAAACACAATTTGTTGGGCAAAAAAGGCGAAGACATTGCAGCCCTTTTTTTAAAAGAAAAAGACTACCTGATCCTGGAAAAAAACTGGCGCTGGGCAAAAGCGGAGGTGGATATTATTGCTTTAAAAGGCGGCATTTTGGTTTTTGTGGAAGTGAAGACGCGCGCCAGCGATTTTTTTGGCGCTCCCGAAGAATTTGTTGACGAGAGAAAAGAGGCGCTGATGGCGCGCGCGGCGTCCAAGTACATGAGCCTGCGCGAGCATGAAGGCGAAATCCGATTCGACATCGTCTCGGTCATTCTTGCCGAAAATAAAAAGCCGGTGGTCGAGCATTTTGAAGATGCTTTTTTCCCCGGCTTATTTGGCGAGTGAATTTCTCGCCGCTTTATTTTTTGAAAATCAATTTTTCATTTCGAGATCCGACCTGCCCGCGATGTCGAGAAGGAAGGCATATTCCATTGCCGTTTCTTTGTACCGTTCAAAACGCCCCGATGCCCCTGAGTGACCTGTGTCCATGTTGCAATACATCAGCAGCGGATTTTTGTTGGTTTTGAGTTCGCGCAGTTTCGCCACCCATTTCGCCGGCTCCCAGTATTGCACCTGGCTATCGTGCAAGCCGGTAGTCACGAGCATGGCTGGGTAGTTTTTGGCTTCCACGTTGTCGTACGGACTGTACGATTTTATGTATTGATAATAAACGCTGTCTTTCGGATTGCCCCACTCGTCAAATTCGCCGGTAGTCAGCGGGATGGACTCGTCGAGCATCGTCGTCACTACATCCACGAAAGGCACTTGGGCGACCACGCTTTTCCACAAATCCGGCTCATAATTGACTACCGCACCCATTAACAAACCGCCGGCGCTTCCGCCCATCGCGTGCAGGTTTTTCGGGTCGCCGTACTTTTCGGCGAGCAGGTATTTTGCACAGTCTATGAAGTCAAAAAAAGTATTTTTCTTTTTCAAAAGTTTGCCGTCCTCGTACCATTGCCGGCCCATTTCCTCGCCGCCCCGGATGTGTGCAATCGCAAACACAAATCCGCGATCCAGCAAACTCAAACGCACGCTGGAAAAATAAGGATCCATGCTCGCCCCATACGAGCCATAACCGTACAAAAGCAGCGGCGCCGTGCCGTCTTTTTTAAATAAATTTTTGCGGTACACCAGCGTGACGGGCACTTTCACGCCGTCGCGGGCGGTGGCGTAAATGCGCTCCGATTGGTAATTATTTTTATCAAAATCGCCCACCACTTCCTGCTCTTTCAAAACCTTCAAAGACCTGTCGCGAGCACTGAACTGGGCGTGGTCATCGTAGTATAGCTCAGCCGGAGCGAATCGGTTTCAAACTCCGGGTTGACGGAAGTGTAAGCTACGTAAGCGTCTTCGCCAAAATCTATGTAATGCTCCGGGCTGCCGTCCCAGGGACGTATGCGGATGTTGATAATGCCTTTAATGCGCTCGGATAAAACGAGGTAGTCTTTAAAAATTTCCATGTCCTCTAGCAAAACGTCGCTTCGGTGCGGGATGACCTCTTTCCAGTTTTCTTTGGTCGTCGCGTTTTCGGGCGTTTCCATCAGGCGAAAATTTTTCGCGTCTAAATTTGTGCGGATGTAAAACTTGTCGCCATAGTGCGAAATGCTGTATTCCAAATCGCGCTGGCGCGGCTGGATGATTCGAAAATTGCCGTCCGGATTATCGGCTTCCAGCACCCTGTATTCCGTCGAAACGGTCTGATAAGAACCGATGACCAGGTATTTTTTGGATTTGGTTTTATAAGCAAAAGTGGTAAAGGTCTCGTCGCTTTCGTGCCAGATAAGTTTGTCGGTTTTTGCATCGCCTCCGAGTTTGTGTTTGAAAACTTTGAAGGGACGCAGCGAGGCATCTTTGGTAGTGTAAAAAACCGTTTTATTATCATTCGCCCAAACAGCGCCGCCGGTAGTGCCGGCTAATTGATCGGGCAGCATTTCTCCCGTTTCCAGGTTTTTAAATCGGATGGTATAAATGCGCCGGCTCAAAGTATCTTCGCCGTACGCCAGGATTTTATTATCAGGACTCACGGCCAGCCCACCGACGTTGTAAAAAGAGTAAGACTTTGCCAGTTCGTTCACGTCTATCATGATTTCCTCCGGCGCGGTCATGGTTTCTTTTTTGCGGCAATAAATCGGGTATTCTTTGCCTTCCACGAAGCGCGTGTAGTACCAGTAACCGTTTTCTTTGTAGGGCACCGACTCGTCGGTTTGTTTTATTCTGCCGACAATTTCGTCAAAAAGTTTTTGGCGGAAGCCGCCCAAATGTCCCATAACAGAATCGAGATAGCCATTTTCAGCATTCAAATAATTAATCACTTCGGGATTTTCACGGTCGTTGAGCCAGTAATAATTATCAATACGCGTATCACCGTGTATGGTCAGTTCTTTTGGAATTTTCGGGCAAAGGGGAGCGGCGAATGCGGCAGATTTTGCATACATCTGTGATTCGGTCATCGCGGATTCTGTTTTTTTGTTTTGACTGCAACTGAAAAAAGCGAATGTAAAC
>CALMIT010000820.1 GCA_937864255.1 uncultured Saprospiraceae bacterium | reverse complement strand
TTCAATTTGCATTTCACGAATGGTTTCGACTAAATCGGGCGCAATGAACTGGAAAAAAATATATGCCCAAATAGCGCCAACAATACCCATCGTCAGACCCAGCCACCAACCCATACCCAGGCATCTGGTAAAAGGCAGATAGCCGCCCAACTCCTGGTCGCGGTGATAGCGCAAAGCCAGAACGACCACAGCAATCATCAATACATAATTGGTAAGATTAGGCAGACTTAAGAAAGAAGCTTTACTCAAATCAAGCATCTCCGAAAGGTAAAAAACGAGATTGAGTATAACCATGGCGAGACCGCCGATAAGTCCGTAACGTATTGCCGTAGGGCGCGGCGAAACAGAGTCAGGATTGACGGTTCTTTGATCCAAAATATCACTCATAATAGTTGGTTTTTATTGAAAAATTGGGTGTAGGATTTTTATTTTCCAAAATCAATCATTCCAGACCGCCTGATTTTTATTGACTATGCCGAGTACTTTCCCCGTAAATTCTTTTCCAATCTGAGGCGAATTTTTTGATTTCGAACGGATATTTTCTTCTTTATAAATCCACTTGATGCCGGGGTCAAAAATTGTCAGATTTGCTTTTGCGCCAACTTCGATAATGGTTTTCGGAAGCCTGAAAATCTCGCGCGGGGCCTCTCCTATTTTATGAAAAATGGTTTTTAAAGGGAAATATTTTTTTAAAAATGTACATGCCGTTGAAAAAGTAGTTTCCAGCCCGATAGCGCCAAATTCTGCATAAGGAAATTCGAGCACCTTTGCTTCCTCGTCAAGCGGAAGATGGTTGGAAACAATGAAATCCAAAGTGCCGTCTTTTAAGGCCTCGCGTATTGCTGCCTGGTCGGTTTTGCTGCGGAGCGGGGGAGACACTTTCAGGTTTGTGTCAAAATCTTCCAAATCTTCATCCGTAAAAGCGAGATGCAGCATGGGCACGGAGGCGGTCACTTTCAGCCCTTTTTTCTTTGCCTTGCGCACCAGTTCGATGGCTTCTTTGCCCGACAAATGCGCAAAATGCAATCTCGACTCGGCGTATTCAAGGACGGATAAATCGCGTTGCACCATCAGCGACTCGGCAAGCGCGGGAATACCTTTCAGTCCTAAAAATGTGCTGGTAATACCTTCGTGCATGTGCCCTTTTCCGCTCACCGATTCGTCGGTAGCCTGATGCAGCACAATGCCGTCGAATGGTTTTACATATTGAAGCGCGCGCAGCAACACGCCGCCGTGCTGTACGCTTTTTTTGCCGTCGCCAAAAGCCACTGCCCCGGCTTCGCGGAGGTCATACATTTCGGTTATTTCCTTGCCCTCACAATTTTTTGTCAGGGCGGCAATAGGAAAAAAATCTACCGGGCTGCCTTCTGTTTTTGAATGAATGAACCGCACGGCGGCTTTGGTCTCCACGACCGGAAAAGTATTTGGCTGCGGCATGAGCGCCGTAAAACCTCCGGCTGCCGCGGCGCGTATGGCAGATTCAAAATCTTCGCGATGTTCGTAGCCCGGCTCGCCGATATGCGTACCCACATCCACCCAGCCTTGCGAGACGGAGAGTTGCTGGCTGGCAATAATTTTAAAGTCTTTTTCTTCGGGGATTGCCGGAGCTATTTTTTCTATTTTGCCATTCCTGATTAAAATATCAACTTGCTGACCGTGGTGCGGCGAGGATTTTTGAATGACTTGTGCGCTTTTTAACAAAATCTTCATCCAAAATTGGAATTTCTGCCAAAAATAGAAATTTGACCGAATTCATTCGATTTGCCTTTCGAAGTATTTCTCTCCGGCTTTTTTTAAAAATTGTAATTGACGCCAAAGCGATAACTCAAAGGCAAATCAGTAGTGTTTTCGGGCGCCAGAAGGTCGTAAGTCAGATACAATTCATAACCAAAACCTCCGGGCGTGTTTGAAAAATAGCCGGCGCCGATGTAAAACGCATCTCGCGAACGCCTGAAAGTTTCGAGGCGGTTATCTGCGTTGATTTGATCCGTAACATACTCCTCGTCGAGGTAAGAATATTCGATGTGTGCAAAAAGATTGAAAGGCGTTTTTGCCCGCACAAAAGGCCCGATAGCATAAGACCAGGTGCCGACTTTATAAACCTGCCCCTGCCCGAAAACCTGGAAACGGCCGCCGACGTAAGTGATTTCCGCCCTCGGCCCGATGGACAAAAAATCCATGATTTTATAACCCGCCATCGGCGAAAGTCCGAACTGAAAAATAGAGCCGGAGAGATTGCTAAAGCCCGATCCGCCGAATCCCAGCGTGAATCCGCCGCCATACCACAGCCGGTCTGCAAAATTGATTTGGGTTTCTGTGTCTTCTTTTTTCTTCTTTTTCTTTTTGCGGCTTTGCGCGTCCATGTCTGTCTGAAAACAGAGCAATAAAATGAAAATCAGTCCAAAAATTTTAAAGATGCTTTTTGTCATTTCGTCAGATTTTTTTGCGGTTTTTTATAAAGACCCGGTAAAATTAAACCGGGTTGGGTGAATTGTATGCAGCCTTTTTACAGAATTTAAAATTTTAGGAAAGTTTAACGGAACAAAAAGCCCAAAATGACTTTATCCGGTTTTGTTTTTCAAAAAAACAAGCCAGGCTTCCGCCCTTTTGAGCGGAGTGTTGACATAAAAAGTTTGGTTCTCATTTAGTTTTTCCGGAAAACCAAGATTGGTCTGAAAATGAAATTCGAGGTATTTTATCAAACCGAACAAAAAATCAAACCGGTTCAGTCCGCCCGACCCGGCGAAAGGCACAACAAATTCATTTTCAAGCAGATAAATTATTTTTTTCAAATCCGGCTGCCGTCGGGCGTCCAGAAAATCCACGCCAAATTCTTCCAGATACAGCCGGTACAATTCCGGTTTTTTCAAGGTGCCGTACCGCGTTAAAAAAAGGGCGCGCGCCTGCGCGCTTCTCGTTTCAAAAAACGGAATCCCGAAATCCAAGTGAATAAAATTGCGCGGCTCGCGCCCCGTCATTTCGAGAATTTTTTCCCAGGCGGCCAATGCCGTTCCGATATTTTCATAGCTGATTTTTGCAAAAAGGGTATTCAAAAGGTTTTCGCGGATGTCGGGATTTGGGCTGAGTTGTAAAACGACTTCGATTTTTTGCGCAAAAGGCAAGCCAGCGGTTTGCAATTCACCCAGGTGCGCCAGCGTCACGGTTTCTTCCGATTCTGAAATAAAAAGTCCTTCGTCGAGGTAATCCTGCAATATTTTTTCCAACTGCTGCCTGTTTTTTTGAGAAATACTTTGCACGATTTCACTCTCGCGGATTTGCACCCAGCGCAGCATTTCATTGAAAAAAACAGCCCTCGATTCTACCGGCAGCGAGTCGGTTTTTTGAAAAAGAAAAGGCAGCAAAAGGTCAAAACTTGCAGGATCAAACAGCCGCGCTACGTCGTCCAACTCTGACGGACGAAGCGGCAGCGACTCAAAAGCCGACAAATCCTTTTCGGGGTGGAGCGGGCGGGTAAATTTTATTTTCCACAAATCCTGCGTCAGTTTTTGGTCACGGATAATTTTCAAAACCAGCCTTTTATCTTTTTCGGTCAGACTTTCCGAATCTGCCAAAAATGTAGCCACCGCGATATTTTTAAAGTCGTCCTTGCCCAGATTTTTTTTGTAATGCCGGTAAATAAGCTGCTCCAGTTTTTGTGGCGAATTTTTGCTTTTTGCCCACCAGCTTTTCCAGTTTTTCAGATCGGGAAGCGGCATTTCGGCGTCAAGGCGATAAATTTTTGCGAGGTTTTTGAGCGCATTTTTTTGCTCATTTTCATCGTCCGATAAATTCATCCACAGGGGCGTCCACGCTTGCGCGGGGTGCATTTGCAGCCAGTCTGAAAGTTGGGGCGAACGATTTTTCAGGTATTCATTTTGAATACAATCTGCCAATGAATCCGGCGGCATCAAAGTTTTCAAAAACGCCGAATCGCGCGGCTCAAAATGACGGATGGCGCCTTTCGGGTCGCGTTCGAAAAATTCAAAAAAAGAAATCTTGTTTTTCATTTTTACACAGTCGCCTTCTTCCGGTTTTACCTTTTTTAAAAAATTATCAAGACAGAGCCGGTTGGCGAGCGCGAAATCGGCGTAATGCCCGTGCAGTCCGCTCGCGCCTGTTTTTTCAAAAAGGGCGGCTTTTTTTAAAAACAAACCGCCGAGCCGCGCATCATTTTCAAAAAGACAAAAATTTGCGGCATACCAAAGCCGGATTATCCGGCCTGTCGACAACGCATTTTGAGCGTGATGATATTGAAAACAAGCCCAGATTTCAAAACCCGTGATGCTGCTTTCGTCAAGCCGGCTCACCAGTTCATTTTCGATGTCAAAACGCTCTTTTTCGGAGCGGGCGAAGGTGAGCCGTTGGGTGAGTTTTTCGACAGCCGCGTCGAGGCGGTAAGAAAAATCATTTTTTTGGCAATAAGAAACCAGTTCGTTGAGCACCTCCAGAAAGTCGTATTTCCAGTCGGGCAGAGCCGGGTTGATTTCCAAAATCAGCGTTTTGTACCGGCGGAGCATTTCTTTTAATTCTGCCGGCGGACTTTCCAGCAAAGCCCGGTAAGCGGCAATTGCCACAGAGTCATTCGGCGCATTGAGTCGCCTGAAAAGTCGGTCAAAATTTTCGATACTTTCTTCGAGGGCGATTTGATCGACAAAATGACCGCGCCCCTCGTCCCACTTAAAATCGGTGTGCCGGCTGGCCCAGTAAAACAAAAAATTTCTGAGGGCAAAGCCGTCGCGGTCAAATTCCGGCTCGGTCGTCACCATACCGTCAATGCCTTGCACCGCCAGTTGCGTTCGCGTCAGGTTGTTGAGCAGTTGATAAATTTCCAAAGATTTAAAATAAGCGAAGGCCGGGTAGCGGCGCGATTTGAAAGGAATCGAGGCGAGGTAGAAAAGACTGCGCGGGTGCCGGGTTTCGATTAAATCGAGTATTGCGTTGTGCTGAATCCACCAAAAATGCTGCGACCGGCTCAGGATACGGCCGAAGTAATCAACGTCTTCCTCAAAAAAATTTTTTCGAAAACCAAACAGCCGCTGATAACCCGCTTCGCGTAGCGCGGGGATGGTTTTGAGCGAATCGAGCCAGTGTTTGTATTTAAAAATCAGGTTTTCAAAATTGTTGTTTTCGCGGAGTGCCAGATTGGTCAGTTTGGCCAGCGGCTCCGCGGCATTTTGGGCAGATAGCAGCCCGCGTTCCACCCAACTGCAAATGCTTTGAAAACCTTCCGCGTCTCTGAAATAACTGAGCAAATCAGCAGCCCGGATTAAAATTTTTTCATCGGGATTTTTTAATGTTTTCAGCGTATCAAGTATGTGCTCGCGTGCTTCGTACAAATTAGCCGTGCGTCCGGTCAGGCGGATTTGAGTGATTAAATCTGCGATATGCAATTCGAGATCGCCGTAGCTTCCTTCGGGAAAAATTTCGCCTTCCATCGGAAACTGATCATACGAGGCATTCATCTGCTCCACCGGCGTGATGTAAAAGACATTCAGTAAGTCCGAGAATTTTATTTTTTGCTCATTTTCGTAATAAAAATTGAGCATTTGCTGCCGCCCGACGGGTCGCCGCAGGTCAATTTCCCTGTCGGTAAAAATGGTGTATTCGCGAATCAGCGAAAACGCGTCGGGAGCGAGCGCGGGATTGTCCAGGAAGGTTGCCAAATCGCGTATGGTCTGTTTGTTTCCGAGGCTGAGTTGTTGTTCCAATTGTGCGAAAAATTCCGGCGGCGAGGCGGGCAAATTTTGCGCAAAAAATCCACCCGTCCAGGTCAAAAAACCAAGCAGAAAAAGAATGCGGGGGATTTTCATAAATTAGATTACCATTAAAAAATCCGGCACAAAAAGCCGTACGACGTAAATTTAATCGTCATCTGACAAGACAAAAAACAAGTAAGCGATAAGTTACTTTTGCTGTCCTTCAATTTTTGTATTATTGCCTGCCGGAAATTTTGCCCTGCGCCTGATTTAATTCTTCAAACCTTGTATCCGGCCGTGTGTTTTGACCACAGCAATTTTCAAATTTTCTATCAATGAAAGTCAATCTTGAAGCGAGTAAAAACGAGGATCACAACAAACTGTTGCTTTCAAAACTCAATTTCAGGCTGGATAAGATTTTATTCGGCGGCGGCGAGGATAAAATTGCCAAACAACATAAACAAGGAAAGCTGACTGCCCGCGAGCGCATTGAATTTTTGGTGGACAAAGACAAACCCATTTTTGAAATTGGCGCTTTTGCCGGTTATGAAATGTATGAAGAATACGGCGGCTGTCCTGCGGGCGGCGTTGTAATAGTTGTCGGTTATGTGTCGGGGCGGCAGTGTGTTATTGTTGCCAACGACGCCACGGTAAAAGCCGGCGCCTGGTTTCCGATAACGGGAAAAAAGAACCTGCGCGCTCAGGAAATTGCTATGGAAAACCGGCTACCCATCATTTACCTCGTAGATAGTGCGGGCGTTTTTTTGCCCATGCAGGACGAGATTTTTCCCGACAAGGAACATTTCGGGCGCATTTTCAGAAACAATGCGAAAATGTCGAGTATGGGTATTCCGCAGATTGCAGCTATCATGGGCAGCTGTGTGGCGGGCGGCGCTTATCTGCCAATTATGAGCGACGAGTCCCTGATCGTGGAAGGTACGGGCAGCATTTTTTTGGCAGGGCCTTACCTTGTAAAAGCAGCCATCGGCGAAGACGTGGATATGGAAACGCTTGGCGGCGCATATACGCAG
>CALMIT010000819.1 GCA_937864255.1 uncultured Saprospiraceae bacterium | reverse complement strand
ATCCTTTGCCCCTCGGCGAAGTAGGCGAGATACAAATAAAAGGGCCGCAGGTGATGAAAGGATACTACAACCGTCCCGAAGCTACCGCCGAAACGATAAAAGACGGCTGGCTTTGCACAGGCGACATCGGGCTGATGGATGAAGACGGCTATTTTAAAATTGTGGATCGCAAAAAGGATATGATTCTGGTGAGCGGTTTTAATGTATATCCGAACGAAGTGGAAGACGTGGTGATCACGCACCCGAAAGTGCTGGAAGCCGCAGCCATCGGCATCAACGACGAGCATTCGGGCGAGGCGGTGAAACTTTTTGTCGTGAAAAAGGACAAATCGCTCACCAAAGAAGAACTGCTCAGTTTTTGTAAAGAAAACCTGACCGGCTACAAACGCCCGAAAGTGATCGAGTTCCGGGACGAACTGCCCAAAACCAACGTGGGGAAAATCCTGCGGCGGGCGCTTCGCGAACCTGTGAAATAAGCCGGACAGCCCGATTTCAGAATATTTTTCCTGAGAAAATAGGCGGTTTGCAAAAAGCCGCCTATTTACTTTTTCTTCCTACTTTTGGCCATTCATCCACAAAAATTTTTTTATGAAAAAACTGCAATTGATTACAGGCTTTCTTTTGACGGCGATGGTTTTTACCAGCTGTTTTGATTTGATTGAAGAAGTACATTATAAAAAAGACGGATCGGGTACCTACAAATTCACCATGGATATGAGCGGGCTGAAAGGGCTGATGGAACTGGCGATGTCGGCAGATACCACGGGCGAATTTAAAATGGACACGCTCTCGGCGGTTTCGAAAGAGTTGAGCGCCAAAGTGCGCGATTTGGACGGCATCACAAACATCCGGGAGATCACCGATTCGGAAAATCTGGTTTTCGGCGTAGAGTTTGACTTCAGAGACGTGAAAGCGCTCAACCTCGCCATGAAAGAAGGTTTTTCGGATGACGAACTGAACAGCACTACCGAAAAATCTTTTTTCCAGGCCAGCAAAAAATCTTTTCAGCGCATTGACGCGCGCGGCTTCGGCGGGATGTTGGATCAGATGTTGAGCAGCGGTTTGGGCGGCGAGGACGAAATGGATATGGCGCAGATGTTTTTGAAAGACGTGTCGTACACCATGATTTATCACTTTGACCGCAAGGTGAAAAAAGTAAGCAATAACCTGGCGACGGTTTCCGACGACAAAAAGACGGTGACTTTGAAATATTTTCTTTTTGACGACACCCGCGGCGGAAAAACCGGCTCCATAGAAAATACCATCAAACTGAAATAAATCAACCGGAAGGGTGCGCGGCAGGCGTCCTGCCGCGCACATCCACCGGAATTTTCGCACCATGATAACATTCCTGGCAGGCGCGATTGCATTCAAAAGTCCGACCCACCTTGTCGTGGAGACCGGCGGCATCGGCTACCATATTAATATCAGCCTGCACACTTACGCAAAAGTCGAAAAACTGGAATCTGTCAAACTTTTCACCTACTACCATGTCAACCAGCAGGATTACATTCCGGCGCTTTTTGGCTTTGCCGAGGAGTTTGAAAAAATGATTTTCGTCCACCTGATTTCCGTTTCGGGGGTCAGCGTCAATTCTGCCCGCGTGATACTTTCGTCCATGAGTCCCGAAGAAGTGCGCGGCGCGGTAGTCGGTGAAAACGAAGCGGCATTCAGAAAAGTAAAAGGCATCGGCATAAAAACCGCCAAACAGATCATACTTGACCTGAAAGACAAGCTGGTAAAAGAGGGCGGCGATGTTCCGGTCGAATTTTCCGTGCAAAACAATACCAAACGGGAAGAGGCGTTATCTGCGCTGGTAGCTTTACAGATACCAAAAATTCAAGCGCAAAAGGCCTTGAACCATGTGTTGAAAGAAAACCCTGCCACAGACTCGGTGGAAGTACTTATCAAAATGGCTTTAAAACATCTCGGTTGATAAAAATCTGCTTGTTTTCAACCGGATACAGATAAAACCTTTTATTCATTTCTTCGTATCAAGTGCGGGTTAAAAAGAGAACTTTCAAAATTTTCTTTTCAAAAAACCTTTGACACGCCGGCTTCGGAGTCAGTCAAAGGTTTTTTGTTGTTAAAGTTTTGAATATCATCATCCGGCCGGCGATACTACGTTTTGGGAATTATCCCGGAAACATCGCCGGTCGCCGGATTTTCAAAAGCCTCCCGGACATTGCGTTTAAAAAATTGGGCAAGTCCGCTGACTTTCTGAAAATTCTTAGATTTTTGCAAACTTTTTATCAAAGTGCCCGGCAATACGGCGTGATCGCAATATTCAAAAACCGAAAAAAGAACAAATCGTGATCATCCTCCGAGCGTACTTTTATAATATCTCATGGAAAAAATGAACTGGAAAAATCTACCTCAGAAGTTGCTGTTTGTTTGTGTTATTTTAAGTGCTGCCTGGTCGCTTTTTGCGGGCGGTCGTTATCTGGACGATCCATATACTGCTGAGTGGGTAGTATTTTCCGCACCGCAAGACACCATACCGCTCGAAGATCGCCGGGATGATTTTTTGAACAATCCTTCCAGAAATCCTTTCGATTTAAAAGACCCCTCTTTCATCAAAAAAGAAGTGGAATACGACCCCGCTTCGGGTCAGTACATCATTAGCGAAAAAATCGGCGACGAATATTACCGGATGCCCACCTACATGACTTTTAAAGAGTACATGGATTGGAAAGCGAAGCAACAGGAATCCGAATATTTTGACAAAATTTCAAATACCACCGGCGACGCCAACAGGAGCGCCAGCGGGGTGGTGGACCCGATTGCAAAATTTGACCTGAAAAATAACCTCATAGATCGCCTTTTTGGCGGCACCAAAGTGGATATTCGTCCGCAGGGTAATATAGACCTGACTTTCGGCTGGAATTATTCAAAAACGGAAAACCCAAGCTGGACGATAGACCAGCAAACCGTCGGTGGCTTCCAGTTTGACATGGACATTAACATGAGTGTGGAAGGCAAAATCGGTGAAAAGTTGCGCCTGAATTTTAATTACAATTCCAAGCCGACTTTCGATTTTGACAACCAGATGAAGCTGCATTATGACCCGACGGAATTTAGCGAAGACGACATCATTCAAAACATAGAAGCAGGTAATGTGAGCCTGCCGCTGCGCGGTAGCCTGATACAGGGCGCCCAGAGTCTTTTTGGTATTCGCCTGGATACAAAATGGGGCCCGCTCAAACTTTCCACGCTTGTTTCTCAA
>CALMIT010000818.1 GCA_937864255.1 uncultured Saprospiraceae bacterium | reverse complement strand
CTCAATCCCGGCATCTGGCGGCGGCGCAGAAAGTCTGAATGTAGCTGTAGCGACGGGCATAATATGCGCTGTTTTTAGAAATAAAAACAGCTAAAAGCAAAACAGCCCGCTCAAAAATGAGCGGGCTGTTTTATCATAACAACTTTTGAAGTTCTCTTTCTATCGCTTCGGCGCCACGCAGGTTGACCGCTGCAATTTTTCCTTCTTTATCTATCAAAAATGTACGCGGTATGCTGTTCACGCCGTACAATCTGGCGGGAGCCGATTGCCAAAACTGCAAATCGCTCACGTGATATTTCCATTTCAGATTATCCTGCTTAATCGCCTGAACCCAGGCATCTTTGCCATTCGGACGATCAAGCGAAACGCTAAAAACTTCGAAACCTTTCGAATTGTACTTGTCATAAACCCTGACGACATTTGGGTTTTCGCGGCGACATGGACCGCACCAGCTCGCCCAAAAATCGAGCAACACCACCTTGCCTTTCAAATCGGCAAGCGAATAATTTTTTCCTTCCGGACTTTGAAGGCTGATATTGGGCGCTTCCATGCCGACAGCTATCGGCCCGGATTGCTGCTGCATCATTTTTTCGCCTTCAAGTTTTAAAATGTGGTTATTGTAATCGGCTACATATTCCGAAGCCGGATACGATTCGGAGAGTTTTGGCAGAATGCTTTTCAAAAAATCTACCCAGTCGGCGCTTTTTCCAAAAATACTGTACGCAAGCATCATAGCTGCCATCGGATCTTTTACACCTTCGATGGTGGTTTTCGCAGTCTCGGCGTCCAATTCTCTGTTCATCACTTTTTTCATCACGCCAAAAAATTCCTCGCTGGCGGGAGACCCGGAAACCGTTCCCACATAATTTTCAAGTGTGTTCAAATCGCCGGACAAATCAATAGATTTTTCTTTGCCGGAAAAAATCAGAAAAATCTTTTTTGCGCCGATGCGCAGGCGATAAATGCCGGGCGTGAAGCCGTTTTCGAGTTTCATACTAAATTTTCCGCTGCCGTCTATTTCGGCTTTTGCCAAAACCTGGTTTGCCTTGCTTAACGAATATTGGTCAAGAAAAACCTGCAGGTTGGCGGCGTTTTCGATTTTTCCATTGACGGAATTTGCGCCGGCGCCTGCACAACTTTGAAAAATTGCAACACCGACGATTAATACAAAAAAGTAAGTCAGACTTCTCATGATCACAGGATTTAAAAGATTTTCGGGATAACGAATAGTTTTGAAATTGCGTATCATAAAATTGAAATGTTTACTGCTCCAAAATTTCACCGAGGCGATTATCGTAAATGCTTTTCCAACGCTCCACTTCGCCCCAGTTTTCATCGTCTATCAGCACATTTTTGCCAAAAACTTCGCCAAGTTTGGTAAAAGAAACGTTACCGGAATTCAAAAAGTTGAGGAATGATTCTTCCTTTTCCTCTCTTACCGAAACCACGTAACGGCTCTGGCTTTCGCCAAATAAAAAGGCGTCTTTTCTGAAAGCGTCGTTGGTTTCTATTTTAAAACCCAAATTTCTCACCATTGCACATTCCATCAAAGCGACAAAAAGCCCGCCTTCCGAAACGTCATGTACGGATTCCGCCCATTTTTGTTTGATTAATCCTTTTATCTGTTGTTGCAAATCATATTCTTCATTCAAATCAAAAACCGGCGCGTTTGAATATTCCACTCCGTGAATGACGCGCAAGTATTCCGAACTGCCCAGATCATTGGTCGGATTGCCGATCAGATAAATATGGTCGCCCGCATTTTTAAAATCCAGCGTCATTTGTGCATTTCCGCTTTCCAAAACGCCCAGCATGCCGATAGTCGGTGTCGGATAGACCGGCTCGGTTTTGTCTTTTAAGACAGACTGATTATAAAAACTCACATTTCCTCCCGTCACGGGCGTGCCGAATTTTCTACAGGCGTCGCCCATCCCTTTTATGGCTTCCACAAATTGCCAATACACTTCGGGATTGTAAGGATTTCCAAAATTCAGGCAATTGGTGATGGCTACCGGCTCGCCACCGGAACACACAATATTCCGGGCAGCTTCCGCTACCGCTATCATAGCGCCTACATACGGATTGGCAAAAACATAAGCGGAGTTGCAATCGGTAGTCATGGCGAGCGCTTTGGTTGTGCCTTTCACTCTTACCACCGCTGCATCCGAGGGCTTGTTGGTTGTCGTCGTATTGGTTCGCACCATGCTGTCATACTGCTCGTATATCCAGCGTTTGGACACAATATTTGGCGAGTTGAATAACTTATTAGCTGTTTCAAAATAATTTTTCGGAAACGGAACATCTGCGCTTTTAAAACGGGCGACCTGCTCCATATATGCCGGTTTTTGAAATTCGCGCTGATACACCGGAGCGCCACCGCCCAACACCAGCGGTTGAGCAGGTACATCAGCCACTTGTTCGCCGCCGTGAAAATATTCCAGCCTTCCAGTATCGGTGATCACGCCTATTTCCTCGCATTCCAGATCCCATTTGTCAAAAACTTCGAGTAATAAGTGTTCCTGCCCTTTTTTAGCGACGATCAACATCCGCTCCTGGCTTTCAGATAGTAAAATTTCCCAGGCCTGCATATTGCTCTGGCGCGTTGGCACTTTATCCAAATCTATTCGCATTCCCGTACCGGATTTTGCGCTCATTTCAGAAGTTGAGCAGGTTATTCCTGCCGCGCCCATATCCTGCATTCCTATGATAGCCCCGGTTTTGATAGCTTCAAGCGATGCCTCCAAAAGCAATTTTTCCTGAAAAGGGTCGCCGACTTGCACCGCAGGCAAGTCTTCGGCGGAGTCTTCGGTCAGATCGGCGGAGGCGAAAGTGGCTCCGTGTATGCCGTCCTTACCTGTTGCCGAGCCAACAATAAAAACAGGGTTGCCCGGTCCATCGGCACGCGCCGATACCGTCTCGCCCACTTTTACAACTCCGACAGACATGGCGTTGACGAGGATATTTTGATTGTAACAGGAATTGAAATACACTTCTCCGCCGACCGTCGGCACCCCAAAACAATTGCCATAATCACCGATGCCGTGAACTACGCCTTTGACCAAATGTCGCGTATTGGGCAGGTTCAAATCGCCAAATCTCAGTGAATTCAGCGAGGCAATCGGGCGAGCGCCCATCGTAAAAATATCGCGGTGTATTCCGCCCACTCCAGTCGCAGCGCCCTGGTATGGCTCAATTGCCGAGGGGTGGTTGTGCGATTCGATTTTAAAAGCGCAGGCAATACCGTCGCCAATATCAACCAAACCTGCATTTTCTTCACCGGCGCCCACGAGCAGTTTTTTGCCTTCGCGTGGCAGGGTTTTCAACCAAAAAATGGAATTTTTATAAGAACAATGCTCGGACCACATCACCGAAAAAATACTCAGTTCGGTAAAATTGGGTGCGCGGCCAAGTATTGTATTGATTTGCTGAAATTCCTGTTCGGTAAGACCGAGTTTTTTAGCTGTTTCTACGGTGGGTAGCACTTCTGTCACTTCCATGAAAGGATTTTTTATTGGAAAGTGCAAAGATAGGAAAGCAATAGTTATGACAAATTTTAAACATCAAAAGATTTACTGGCTTAGCGAAACCAATAATTCACCCCAAAAAACAACACGAGGTATATCCACAAAAAGTCCAGGAAATGCCAGTAAATGCTCAGCAGTCTGAGCTTGAGCCGTTTGGAGGGATCGGAAAAATAGACCAGGACGCTGACGGGTTCTTTCATCTGTTTTCTGGCGGTTTTTAAAAACAGAAACAGGAATGGAAGCCCGGCTATGACGTGCGCAAAATGAAGTCCCGAAATTACATATAGGTACGAAGTCGAGTTATCTTTTCCGAGATAGTACTGGTTAGAAAAAAGCGTGTACCAGGCAATGATTTGCAAAACGAGGAAAAACAGCGTAAGCACAATTGTATAAAGCAGTGCATTCTGGTATCCTTTCGTATCATCTTTTTTGAAACAACTTTTGGCAAGTATGAGCGTGCCGCTGCTGCCGAGCAATATCAAAGTGTTGAATACAAAAAGCAGAGGCAATTTTATGGGTGGCAACTGCGCCTGCACGCGGGTGTAAATAAATGCCGCAGACATAGCGAGGAAAAGCGCTGTGATACCGAAAAGCGCCAAAAACAGGAGGATGTTGTAAGGATGAAAAGTCGTATTTTCATACTCGTCAAAATATCCTTTTTGATTTTGCTTTTCCATTTTTCAAATCTGATTTCTTTTCAATTCGATGACTTACAGCGTTTTACAGGTTTTTTCGCCACAGTTACCGCGTCGAATTTCGGTTTTAAACAGCCGCTTTCCAAATCGGTTTTCTACTTTCGTAAAAGTTTTTAAAATCGTCATTTATGAAGAATTGCTTCAATTGCGGGACGCTGCTTTTTGAAGGCGCGAAATTTTGTCACCATTGCGGCTCGCGGGTTTTGACAGAACACGTTGTGTGCAATCGTTGCCACGCGGAAAATTCTGCCGACGCCCGTTTTTGTCAAAATTGCGGGCAAAATTTTTCGCAAAAGGAAGAGGCAAAAAAAACTTCGCAACAGACTGCAAATCAGACTCAATCAAACGAAGCTTGGTTTTTGAAGCAAGCCTTTTTTGACGCGTTGAAGAAAAGAATACGCGACGAACACGAGGAAGCGCTCTACCCCGCCTACGTCGAGGAAATCCAGCTTTCAGGTTTTCAAAACAGCCTGGAGGCACGTATCAGAATTTTATATGACGAACTGGAAACTTTAAAAAAGCGAAATGCCGCGCCTTTCGAACTTGAAACGCACAAAAATCTGGTACTGGAAGAATTGATCGATTTTTTTATTTTCAGGTATTGCCGTCACCTCAATAAGTACAATCTGCCCGAAGTTTTTTTGAAATATCAGGGCAAAAAACTGACTGAAATTAACCTTTTCAGGATGTGTGAGGATTATCTGGATTTTGAACACGAACAGGAAAATTTTTATACGGACTTCATTCAGATGCCGCTCAAAAAACTCCAAAATGCCAGCGCTTCATTTTTAAAACCGGAGAAAAGTGAAAAGATTCTTTTCATCTGCGACCAGAGTTTTACCGGCACGTGCAAAGAAGGATTTGCCATGACGGACGAAGCGATTTATTGGAAAGCGCACCTGCAAAAACCACAAAAAGTGAGCTATAAACACCTCGTGGAAATCAGAACCGAACAGGAATGGCTCCTGATCAACGGATTGTTTTTTAATGTGAATCCGGGTTTGAATTTTAAGTTGATGAAATTGCTGAAAAAATTGCGCCTGCTTTTTTAAAAAGCTGCTTTTACAAATTTTGTCGTGCGAGTCCTTCCCCCGCTGATCAGCCGGAGCAAGTAATATCCCGATGGCAGGTCTTCGATATTTATTTTGGCAGACCCGGTGGGTGCTAAACCAGCGCTCAAAACTCGTCCGTCTTGCGAGAGAATTTGAAAAGTGAAGTCATTTTTATCTTTCAAATTTTCTGTTTCCAGAAAAATAAAATCAGAAGCCGGATTCGGATAAATAAGCGGAGATAAATCAGCGCTCAAATCTGAATTGCCGGAAATTTTTAAAATATTAAAATCGGCGACTACCGGCGCGTGGTCAGACGCGTTGGAAACTTCGGTTCCGTTCAGTCCGTTTTGCGCCAGTAGATTTTGCGGCAGCTGGGCTGTGTTGAGCACAAATGCGTTCGTTTTTTCCATCACCGAACCGGAATAAATAATAAAGCCCAGCTTTCCCGGCGCAAAACTGCTTCCCGGACTATTCCAGGTAAATGTAAAAGGCCACCCAGTATTGTAAGGTTCGGCGTCCTCCAAATT
>CALMIT010000817.1 GCA_937864255.1 uncultured Saprospiraceae bacterium | reverse complement strand
GGACCGCAGGAAGCCTCAACGGAAGTTGGGGCTTTTTCGTTTTTATAAATCCCTTTTTACAACTCCCGCCCGCGATTCACGTTTTCAAAGAAAACGGAGCGTATGTCTCGATTTTTACTCCTCTTTTTCTTACTGTTAAAAACTGTTTTTTCGACTGCCCAACCCTGGCAATGGACGCTGCCCGTGGGCGAGGCGGGCAATGAATCAATCGTGGCGATGGAATTGGATGTCGAAGACAATGTTATCGCGACCGGCACTTTTACGGAGCGCCTGCAAATTAGGGGAGACTTGATGACGTCAAACGGTTTGGAAGATCTGTGGCTGGCGAAAATCTCGCCGGAGGGCGATGTCATTTGGTCTTTGGGCGGAGGCGGCATTCGTCAGGACGAAGCGGTAGACGTGGCGACGGATAGCGAAGACAATATTTATTGGCTCGGATTTTTTCGCGAAAACATACAAATTGGCGGCTGGTCTGCGATATCCGGGAGCGCTTTTAAAAGCATTTTTATCCTGAAAATAAGCCCCGGAGGCGACATCATCTGGGCGAAAACGCTGACAGGAATCGGCTCGAAAGGGGCTGGTAAAATGACGCTTGATGCAGCCGAAAATCTTTTGATTACCGGTTTTTTTACAGACAGTTTGCAGTTGGATGACCGGCACTTTTCCGCCACAGCGGGCGATTTTTTTCTTTTAAAAATGAACAAAGACGGCGACCTCGACTGGTTTTACCAAAGCGGTTTGGAAGGCACAATCGAGGGAAAATCGGCGGTTGTTTTATCTGACGGCAATATCGCCGTAGCGGGCACTTTCCAGGGAAAAGTAAAATTTGATTCGGACACTTTGATGACCAACACGCCCGACTCCGACGTATTTCTCGCGCTGTTTTCCGAAGAAGGTTTGCCGCTGTGGAGCCGCAAAGCGGGGGGCGTTTATCCGGCGATTTGCACGGGGCTGGCTGCCGACGACGCTGATAATTTATACCTCACGGGGCGGCACACCGGGGTGATAAAACTGAGCGACGACATTCAGATTCAGACGCAGGGACTGAACGACAATTTTTTTCTTTTGGCTTACAATGCGACGGGTGCGCCCTTGTGGGCGCGATCTTACGGAGGTAGCCGCGCCGAGCAGGTGGACGATATCCGGTTTTGGCAAAATCAACTGATACTGACCGGCGCGCATGCCGGCGATCTTCAGGTGGATGGCCGCGAGATTAAATTGGAGCGCGGGCAGTATGGCGCTTTCGTCGCCACTTTTTCTACCGCCGGAAATTTGCTCAATATATGCACCGTTTCCAGCGATGAATTTGTGCTCGGCAATGCCCTGGCTGTCGGCTCAAGCGGCGAAGTGCTGGCGGGCTTTTCTTTTTCCCGGAATACTTTTTTGGACGCTAATCCATTGACTTCCAATGGTTTTTTTGACGTGTTGATTGGAAAATTGAACGCCGGTTTTACACCGGTTGCCGATTTTGAGAGCGAAGATTTTGCACCGGTAGTTTTTCCAAATCCGGCAAAAGAAGGTGCGGCGATTCGCTTTAAAAATGATTTTTACAATTATAATTTCCAACTTTTTGATGCGCGCGGACGATTGCTTTTTGGCGGGAAAACTGCGCGAGAAACACAAATGCCGTTTTTACCAAAAGGACTATATTTTTTAAAACTAAATCCAGAAAATGAACCTGATCGAGGCAAAATTTACAAACTCATCATTTACTGATTTTCTTTCAAAAGCGCGGAACCGATGGCGCAATCCAGGCATTTTTTGCGGTCGCAATAGTGCGTTTTGAGTTGCAACATTGCCTGCGATTGATAAGCGCTCGTCGCTTTCCAGCCCAAAGTTTCCCAGCTTTTCATGATGCTGTTTACCTCCGCCGGCGTTTGCTCCAGCAGCTTCAGGGCTTTGTTTTTATACACTTCCTCGTTGCGCATTTTTCCGTACAGGAAAAGAAAAGGCGCAATGGTGTTGATGACGAAAAGGCGGACGGTATTTTTGCCCACCGTTTTCTCTTTTTGCTGCGAGACTTTGTCAAAAGTGTAATGCGTGCGCCAGTATTCCGAAGTTTCCATTTCAAAAAGTTGCTCGATTGCTGCTACCTGTTCCGCTTCCAGTATTTTTGAAAACAGGTGGGTCGAATGGTAAATCAGCGCCGCAAATTGCGCGATACGGACAGTGGGAAAATTGGCAGGGCGGAGTCTCAGAAATTTCCATTGAGCAGCGCCGAGGGGACTCAGTCCATGCTTTTTTTGTAAAAAATGATATTCCTTTTTTAGTGCGTTCGGGTACGCTTCTTCAAATGTTTTGTCTAACAACCCCGCCTGCCCGAATAGTAGCGCCTCAATTTGAAAAAGATTGTTTTTATATTTTGAAAGCACCTGCAAGGGAGTCTCCCGCGCGAGCATTTCAAAAGGTTCGGCATTGATTTTTACGCCAAAATTGCGCGCCAGAAACTGATAAAAAGTTTCCTCCCAGTGGTTTTGATTTTGAGCCAGTCGCTCGGAGATTTCGGCAGTTTTCGCTTCCAGACGTTCTATCAAAAGCCGATCTGCCCACATATTTTTAGTCAAATCGGCCGCTTGGTAAAACAGATACCGGCAAGGAATCCAGTATTCATTTTCGAGCAGTTTTTGGTAAGTCGCGGCGATTTTTTGAGGTATTCGTTTTTTCATTTCGAGGCAGGGAATGCGCTCACCGGAAGCGCGCCGGATGATTTCATCTTCTTCCAAAACCACGTGCAGTACTACATTGTCGTAGGCTTTGTCGTTTGTGTGGCGATGTTCGTTCCATTCCGAGGCGCGGAGGTGCATTTCCACGTTGCCCGCCCATTGCGTTTCGCCGATTTGGATGCGGGCATTGACAAAATCCGGTCCCGCGTGGCTGTTGTGAGTTCCCGTTTGCAGGATGACCAGCGGCTCGCCGGCGGTCGTTTTCAGGTCGGTCGGATCAAAGCGACGGGTACGCCAGATGAAGTGTAATAAGTCTTCTTTCATGTTTTTAGTTTTAGCTGTTTTACAGAGCGGGGCAGATTTTTCAAACTACCCCGCTTTTTTGATTATCCGCCCAGTCCCGCTTTCGCGGAAATGTCGAGCATACGATCTATACAAGCCCTGCCGTCGCGGATAGTTGCTTCGGGCAGGATGATTTCCGGCAATTCATATTTCATACACAGGTAAAGTTTTTCCAGCGTATTGCGCTTCATGTGCGGACATTCGTTGCAGGCGCAGGTGTTATTGGGCGGCGCGGGAATGAAAGTTTTGTGCGGCGATTTTTTTTGCATTTGATGGATGATGCCCGCCTCGGTCGCCACGATAAATTCGGTCGCCTCGTTTTCCATCGTGTATTTCAACAATCCGCTTGTGCTGCCGATATAGTCGGCTTGCTCGAGAATGTGTGCCTCACATTCCGGGTGTGCGATAAATTTTGCATCCGGGTGTCGCATCCGCAACTGCGTAATTTTTTCATTTGAAAAAATCTCGTGCACCATACAGGTACCGTCCCAAAGCACCATATCGCGGCCGGTTTTTTTCTTGAGATAAGCGCCCAGGTTTTTGTCGGGTGCAAAAATGATGGGCTGGTCTTTCGGGATGCTGTTGATGATGTGCACGGCGTTGGTAGAAGTGCAACAAATGTCGGTCAGCGTTTTGAGGTCGGCGGTGCAGTTGATGTAACTCACCACCACGTGATCCGGATATTTTTCTTTGAATTTTTTAAACAGCGGCGCCGGACAGGAGTCGGCTAACGAGCAACCGGCTTTCAGATCAGGCAACAGGACTTTTTTGGCCGGGCTGAGTATTTTGGCGGTTTCTGCCATAAAATGTACGCCTGCAAAAACGATGATATCGGCTTCGGTTTTGGCAGCCTGCTGCGAGAGTCCGAGACTGTCGCCGATGTAATCGGCAATATCCTGAATGTCGGGCTCCTGATAATAATGCGCCAGGATGATGGCGTTTTTTTCTTTTTTCAGTTGATTAATGGCAGCGAACAAGTCAATGGTAGGATCGACGTCAATGTCCAGGTATCCTTTTTTTTGAAGGTCTTTTTCGGCGGCGGCAAGCGATGAAGCGTTCATGACAAAAATTTTGCAATAGCGATAGATAAATACGAAAGTCGCTCTTTTTTACGGCTTTCAGACTTTACAGGCACTTTTCAGAACAAGAAAAGGTAAAAAGAAGTTGATAATTGAAATCCGAAAAGTAGCTGCCAAAATCCAAATTTTTACGAAAATTGGCGCTTCTGTTTTCAAAATAAAATCAGATTCAAGAATATTTAAAAATAAAAGTCATGATAAAAAATCGCTTGATAATCGGCTTGCTCATGCTGTCTGTATGGTCTTTTTCCGGTTGTAGCAGTTTCAAAAAATCGGTGGATAATTTCAATCTTTTCGCCGTTTCGGACGATATCGCGCTGGGCAAACAGGTGAGCAAACAAATTGAAAGCGACCCGAAACAGTTTCCGATTCTGCCCGAACGCGGCAACGAAGAGGCGTACCGCTACGTACGCGGCATTACTCAAAAAATTCTTGCGACCGGCAAAGTAGCTTATCGCGGCCAATTCGCCTGGGAGGTGAAAATCATTAAAGACGATAAAACGCTCAATGCTTTTTGTACGCCCGGCGGCTATATTTATGTTTATACCGGGCTGATAAAATTCCTGGACTCCGAAGACCAACTCGCCGGCGTAATGGGGCATGAAATTGCTCATGCGGCGCTGCGCCATTCCACCCGCCAGATGACCAAAATCTACGGCTTGGATGCAGTTTTGCAAATAGCAACCGGCAAAGCTCAACCGGGTGCTTTGGAGCAAATTGCTTTGGGTTTGGTGAGTTTGAAATTCAGCCGCACACACGAGACAGAGGCCGACGAATACTCCGTGCGCTACCTCTGCGGCACTGATTACAATGCCGCCGGCGCGGCAGGCTTTTTTACAAAAATAAAAGGCAAAGGCGGCACACCGCCCCAGTTTTTGAGTACGCACCCTGATCCGGGTAATCGCATCGTTGCTATCCGCGGCCGCGCGCAAAGCATGAAATGTCCCGGCAAAAAAACCAATGAAGGCGAATACAACCGGATCAAAAAATTATTGCCCTGAAAACAGTCTTT
>CALMIT010000816.1 GCA_937864255.1 uncultured Saprospiraceae bacterium | reverse complement strand
CAACTCGCTTTCGCTCGCATTTTACTTAGAAGGCATTTTTCAGACACACTCTAGTAGAAATAAAATCAACGACTGTTTAAGGAAGTTAAATACTTTTATATTGTCAATCAATGGGTATCAATACATGAAGGAATTTTCTTTAATCAGCTATAGGTGGAAAAATTTTGAAGAAAAAGAAAGATTAAATTTAGTTCAATCGGCAGAGCTCGAAGTCGAAAAAAATAAAATTGTAAATAGCTTAATCGAATTCATTTCACTTATTCAAAATGAAAAAATGAATTCAATGTCTGATAATGGCTAAAATGGTCACCCAGTCCGCTCAGTGTCTCCGATAGGGACGCTGAGCAGGCAAGGCTCAACAAAAAGGAAAAACTTAATAATATACCTCGATGGCGCAGCGTCCCTGACGGAGACGCCGCGCGGACAGAAATGAATCACTTTTACATCCATCCAAACTGTGGATCTTTAAACCTTCGATCATTCAAACTGCACTTTCGTACAGCCAAACTTGCGTTTCGTACATTGGGAGGGGAAAGTCGTTTTACTAAGTGGCTGGTTTGTGGTAATATTGTATAGCTTTTAAGAATCGCAAACTACCGTGCCGACTAAGTAAACATGTAATGCAGTTTACTTAGTCGGAGAAAGGGGGAAAAACGTTCACCTATTGGCGACATAAACGAAAACGAGTATGTAAAGGTGAAGTGCGGGTTTACTTAGTCGGTGCGTTTATCCAGTAGTTCTGTGAAAATTAATAAAACAAAAAATATAGTATCTTTGCGTTATTTTGCAAAAATCGTATCAGCATGATAGATTTATTTGGTGAAGTCACTATTAAAAATCACAATAAAAACAAATTGTTTTTGTCAGATCGTAATTTTCACGACTGGTACAGGTTTGTATTATCATATCCGCCTCATTTAGTAAGAGATTACATAAAGCATTTTAATTTAGATAAAAACGATTTAATACTTGATCCTTTTTGTGGTACGGGTACTACGATTGTTGAAGCAAAACTTCATGGCATTCCATCAATTGGTATCGAAGCAAATCCTTTTGCCCATTTCGCAAGCACTGTAAAATCAGACTGGGTTGTAGATGTAAATGAATTGAAAACATACGCTACTCAAATTAAGGAGAAAGCACTTTTAATTTTAAAAGATTCGGGTATTTCTGATGCTCCCTCTCCAAACAATTTGAGTGCTTCTAACCTTTTTACTCTCGGACCAGAAAAAAATAAAATTATTTTAAAAGATTCAATTAGCCCTATTCCTTTACATAAAGTGATGATTTTGTTCAATTGCATAAAGGAATACCAAGGTAAAAAATCTTATCAATATTTATTACTTGCGTTAGGAAATTCAATTGTCTATGAAATAAGCAACTTGAAATTTGGGCCAGAGGTTGGCATTGGCAAGATTAAGCATGATACTTTTGTAGTAAATACTTGGTACAATCAAGTTGTTAAAATTGCAAAGGATTTAGAACCATTAAATGGTCAAAGGAATACTTTTTCTCAGATAATATTAGGTGATTCAAGAAATATTGCAACAGTCTTAAACGGCAAAAAAATATCTGCGGTTATTACTTCGCCTCCTTATCCTAATGAAAAGGATTATACTCGAACAACTCGTTTGGAATCTGTGCTGTTAGAGTTTATCAACTCAGACAAAGAGTTGAAATTGTTAAAAAAGACATTGGTACGTTCAAATACAAGAGGTGTTTACAAAGAAGATATCGATGATCAATTTGTAGATACCATTCCAGAAATCCAACGTATAGCAAAAGAGATTGAAGACAGAAGAATTGAATTGGGAAAAACTTCAGGGTTTGAAAAATTATACCACAAAGTAACGAAACTTTACTTTGGTGGTATGACAAAACATTTAGAAGAACTAAAAACAGTACTTAAACCGGGAGCAAATTTAGCATACGTTGTAGGTGATCAAGCCTCATACTTGCGTGTAATGATTCGTACAGGGCAACTTTTAGGCGAAATAGCGGATTCAATCGGCTACGAATTAGTTGACATTGCACAATTTCGCACCCGATTTTCAACTGCAACTAAAACTAACTTAAATGAAGAAGTAGTAATTCTTCGTTGGAATGGATAAAATGGCAAAAAATCGTTACACACAGATAATAGAACATTTGTTCCAGAGATCATTCAATGGCTCTCAGAATGAAATAGAATTTTCTCGATTAGAAATCGAAGAAGTTGGCAAACATTTAGGCATTAATTTGCCTAAAAACTTAGGTGATATTCTTTATTCATTTAGATACCGAACAAATTTACCAGAATCTATAATTAAGACAGCCCCCGAAGGTCTTGAATGGATTATTCGACCCGCAGGACGGTCTCAATATAAATTTGTACTCACAGCGTTTACACAGTTTCAACCAAATAAGCAATTGGTCGAGACAAAAATACCAGATTCTACACCTGGTATAATTCTAACCTATGCTTCTAATGATGAGCAAGGCTTACTTGCGAAAGTAAGGTATAATCGTTTGATAGATATTTTTACTGGTTTAACTTGTTATTCTCTGCAAAATCATTTGCGTACAACGGTTCCGAATATGGGACAAGTCGAAACAGATGAATTATATGTAGGTTTGGATAAAAGAGGTGTTCATTACATCATTCCAATTCAAGCCAAAGGAGGTTCTGATAAGATTGGCGTTGTCCAAATTGAACAAGATTTTGCAGTTTGTTCTGAAAAATATCCAAAATTAATATGCCGTCCAATTGCTGCACAATTCATGCAGAATGACTTGATCGCTCTATTTGAATTTGAGTTAGGAGATAATGGAGTTGGAATTGCAAGAGAGAAACATTATCGATTGGTTTTGCCAAATGAACTTTCGAGTGAAGATTTAGAAAGGTATAAAGTTAGAGATGACCAATAACAATTCACAGAACAAAGCATGGTCGCACATGGCGGCGAAAGCCCAACCCGCAAAGCCAACGCACGCCGCCACGTAGTCCATGCAGCCGTTAAAATCGCCAAACTCAATCACCCCACTTCCCAAACTTCTTTCCTAAATTCGCCGCATGGAATTCAGTGCTACTTGGCTGGAAATGCTGATTTTATTGGGCGGCGTGCAGGGTTTTTTCCTGTCGTTCATCGTGTACAAAAAACAAAACGCCAACCGGCAGGCGGTGCGTTATCTGGCGTACCTGCTGAGCCTGGTGTCTTTCCTGATGTTGTGCAGGGTGGCTTACCAGCCCTCGTTTTTCTATCATTTCGCCGAGGTGATTATGCTGCCCGATGCCATTTTGTTTTTGGTGGGTCCGCTGATTTATTTTTTCATCCGGTCGCTGTTACAATTGCCGCCGCTGCCGAAGCCGCGATTTTATGCGCATTACGCGCCCGCAGTTTTCCACATTTTTGTCATCAACACCATTTTGGGACTCAACCTCAACGGCTTTTGGTCGTTCCTGAGTGGGGGGCAGATATTGATAATGGCTTTCGCCATCGAAGCCGGGGCGATTGTCAGTTTGTCCGCCTACCTCGCTTTGAGTTTTAAAATCCTGCGCGACTACCGCCACGCTTTTTTGGAAAAATACCAGGCGCCTTTTATTGGCGATTTTTTAAAATCGTTTTTTGTGGCGGATTTTGCTTTGGCGCTTTCCTGGGCTTATACTTTCACCGTCCACCGCCTCATCGGCATACTCGACTACACCAGTTATTACGCAATGTGGGGCGTTTTGGTGGCGTATATTTACTGGCTGGGCTATGCCGTTTTGATGAAGCCCGAAGTGCTGGAACTGCCGGCGCTCAGGCAGATTGTAAAACTCGAACCCTCGGTCGTGCAAAAAGTGGAAACCTACATGCTGTCCGAAAAACCTTTCCTCGACCCCGACCTGAAGCTCGGCGACATGGCCGACGCGCTCAATATGCCCCGCCACGAACTTTCAAAACTCATCAACCACGCTTTCGGGCGCAATTTTTTTGATTACCTCAACAATTACCGCGTGCAGGAATTTGTGCAATTGAGAAAAGACCCGCGCCGCGCACACCACAACATTCTCGACCTCGCCTACCAAAGCGGCTTCAATTCAAAGTCTGCTTTCAATCGCGCTTTCCGCAAAGAAATGGGCGAAGCGCCGAGCACTTATTTCAAAAAAAATGGCGAGGCGTAAGTAAAATCCGCGACATTTTTTGAGCCTGAAAGTGCCACTTTGCAAAAGTGGTCGCCCGCTTCGTCGCTTCTCCGCTCATTTGCAGCGCATCGCACAAAAGGCTTTGCGACCGCACTTTTTTCATTTTAAGAAATCATCCAAAAAAGATTATCATGAAACAGTTTAACTTGCTTTTCATTTACTTTTTGTGCGCGGCATTTTCGCTCTCCGCTCAAAAAGTCACCACCCTCGCCACCAACACCGGCATTGACGACGCGCTGATATTCGACGCGGAGGGTAATATCCTGGGCGCCAATTACAACGGCTCCGCCATTTTCAAACTCAAAAAAGACGGCTCAGTCAGCGTCTTTTCCGACGGCTTCAACACGCCCAACGGTATGGCGCGCTCCAGCGACGGCACGCTGTACATGGCGGACAACCTGGGCAGTAAAATCTACCGGATTTTAGCCAACGGCACTTCGCAGGTTTTTGTCAACTACCCGAATCCTTCCGGGTTACTGTTCGAACACGACAGCGACACGCTGCTGGTGGCGGGCTATCAGAGCAACCTGGTGTCAAAAGTCGCCCCCGACGGCAGCATCAAACACTGGATAAGCGGCGGACAACTCAGCGGGCCGGTCGGCATGTGCTACGACGACGAGCACCGGCTCTATCTGGCAAATTTCGACAACCGGCGCATTTTCCGCGTCAGCCCGGCAGGGACGCTCGAATTTCTCGCGCAAGCCGGCAGCAGCGGCTGGCTCGGATTTTTGGCTTACGCAAAAGGTTACCTTTACGCTACCCTGATCAACGCCCATAAAATCTACCGCACCGACCTCGCCGGCAACGGGCAAATCATCCTGGGCAGCACGGCGGGCAGCGTGGACGGCAACCACGCCACCGCAAAATTCCACGGGCCGAACGGCATCCTCCTGTCGCCCTCGCAGGACACGATTTCCGTCTCCGAATACA
>CALMIT010000815.1 GCA_937864255.1 uncultured Saprospiraceae bacterium | reverse complement strand
GCAGATTATGCTTGCCGTTTGAATTTAAATGAATCGAATCCCGAAAAAAATGTAGAAGATTTTATCAACTTCCTACCCGTGTTGGCTTATGATGGCAGTTCGATGAAACAAGTAGATGCAGCAGGCATTTTAGACATTGCAATGAGCGGCACAACAGCAACACTATTGGCGAGGCGTTGGGAGAGTGCGTTATTGGTAAATGTAGATAATAATACGCTTGCCCGACTGATAGCAAACGAAGAAGCGATGAATGCACTGATGAATATTGAAGGTTTCAGAAACCTGAATCAAGATATTGAAACAATTATCAATAAATCTGAAGCCGTAAAGAAAACAAAGAAAGAAGCCAACGATCGTGAACTGACTAAGAAAGAAAAAAAGGAACTTTCAGACGAAGAAAAGGAATACAAAAACTTAAGAAGGCAAATCCAAGTAAAGCTAATAAAGTTTGCAACGAGGGTCCCGGTGTTTATGTACCTGACAGACTACCGGGAGAGAAGTTTAAAAGATGTTATTACCCAGCTCGAACCCGGGCTTTTCAAAAAAGTCACAGGACTTTCTGTGAAAGATTTTGAATTATTGGTAAGCCTCGGCTTATTCAACTCAGCTTTGATGAATGATGCTGTTTATAAATTTAAACGTTATGAAGATGCAAGTTTGGAATACATCGGAATTAACAAGCACGAAGGCCAAGATGTCGGACTTTACGACACTGTATTGAGTCGTGAAGACTATGAAGAAAGTTTTGTAAACGAACCGTAGTCTGAGTTACAAAAATTAACACCTCCGTTTTTTATTTTCAAAACCCACCACACCTAAAAACTCGAAAGTAGATGAATTCCTTCCATCCATTGCTGGTTTTAAAATAACTGGATAAAAATGCGCGATGCCTGAACACTTCAATAAACATGCTGCCCGCCATTAATCGCGATATTCGCGCCAGTGATAAATGCCGCCCGCTCCGAAGCGAGGAAAGCCACCAGGTGCGCGATTTCGTGTGTGCCGCCGAGCCGCCCCACGGGTATGGTCTGGATGATTTTCTGGCGGATATCTTCCGGCACCGCCATCACCATGTCCGTGCCGATGTAGCCGGGTGAAATGGTGTTGACCGTGATGCCGTATTTGGCTACTTCGATGGCGAGGGTTTTGGAGATGCCGTGCATGCCCGCTTTCGCAGCGGCGTAATTGACCTGACCGAACTGAGCGCGCTGCCCGTTGACCGACGAAATATTGATGATGCGGCCAAACTGGTTTTCAATCATCTGATTGATGACCGCGCGGCAGCAATTAAACACGCTGTAAAGGTTGGATTTGATGACCACGTCCCAGTTTTCAAAACTCATTTTTTTGAAAATACCGTCGCGCGTGATGCCCGCGTTGTTGACCAAAATATCCACATTACCAAAATCAGATTCGATGGCTTCTATCATCGCTTCCACTTCGTGGTAATCAGCAACATCCGCTTTGTACAAATAAACCTGGTCGCCGTAACCGTCGTTTTTCATTTCTTCCAGCCATTCGTCGGCTTTATTTTGCGTGCGGTAATTGGCGCATACCACGTAGCCTTCGTCCGCCAGCGATTTGCACATGTGCGTGCCGAGTCCTCCCGTTGCGCCCGTCACCAGGGCGATGTGTGTTTGGTCTTTTTTCATGGTTTCTATGGTTTTTATTTTGTGAAATTTGCCGATGCGGAAATATAGTGAGTAATATTTTTTCTATCGAAAAATTCTATTTGGAAATTTTAAAAGATTGGTCAATAGTATTAAAACCGGGTAAAGAAAAGCTGAATTCTATAAAAGCTCGGCGGTCTAAAATTTTGGTTGTCAATGTTTTAAAAAATTCTTTCCTTTTTGGAAAAAATTCAAAAAGACGTGGTGGTTCCGAAAGTCAAGTCCAAAAAATTTCC
>CALMIT010000814.1 GCA_937864255.1 uncultured Saprospiraceae bacterium | reverse complement strand
ATTTCAAACCTGCGCGGCGGTATTGATGAAGTAAACGATTTGGGCAAAATTATTCCCGTCACGGGCAAACTCTCCCCCGAAAACCTCGAATCGGTCATCAGAAAATCGCTCGTTAAGGTACTGACAGAAAATAATTTTCCGGTAGCCGGCAAGGTGCGGTGCCGCGACTTAATGCCCCGGGGCGTACTGCTCAGTTTTGCCACGTCCGGTATTTACTTTCCTTTCACTGGCGAGGGGCATGTGGACGCCGCCCTGCATCCGCTCCAAAAGCCGTTTGTGATGGCACATGAAATGGCGCACGGCTACGGCTTTACCGACGAAGGAATTTGTAATTTTTGGGCTTACCTGGCTTGTATTCATTCAGACAATCTTTTTGTGCGCTATGTCGGTCATCTCAATTATTGGCGCTACCTGGCCAGCACCTGGAAAGCAAATGACCCTGAAGAGTATCAAATATTTCGCGACAGATTACCCCCCGAAATTCAGGCCGATCTTGACACGATCAATGAATCGCTGAATAAATTCCCTGATTACCTGCCGAGTATCCGTTATTTTGCCTATGATACTTACTTAAAAGCGCAAGGCATAAATGATGGCATGGACAATTATGATCGCGTCATCCCTCTTGTGATTTCATGGTGGGAAAAAATGAAAACTTCCGAAAAAAAAAAAAAAAATTAAGGCGAATATTTTTCTCACTTATTTTCTCTCCAATGTTGAAAATAAATATACCTGAAACCGACAAAAAGCGTGTCGTTATTGTAGGCGGCGGCTTTGCCGGACTGAGTCTCGCCAGAAAACTTATCAAAAAAAAGCAATATCAGGTGGTGTTAATTGATAAAAATAATTACCACCAGTTTCAGCCTCTTTTTTACCAGGTGGCAATGGCCGGGCTTGAGCCAAGTTCGATTGTATTTCCTTTCAGAAAAATTTTTCAAAATGAAAAAGACATTCATATCAGGGTGACTGAAGTGGAGGAAATACAAACTGAAAAAAACTGCCTTATCACACCACTGGGCATTTGTAAATACGATTACCTCGTATTAGCCACGGGTGCGGTGACCAATTATTTTGGCAATGAAGTTATCGCTGCTAATTCTATTTCCATGAAATCTGTATCAGAGGCGCTTTATCTCCGCAACCAGATTTTTGAAGATTATGAAAAAGCCATTTCCTCGACAGACTACGATGAAAGGCAGGAATATATTGATATAGTGATCGTGGGCGGCGGCCCTACCGGCGTGGAAGTAGCCGGCGCGCTGGCAGATATGAAAAAATTTGTATTGACAAAAGATTATCCCGAACTGGACATTCGTGAGGTGGATATCTGGCTCATCCAGGGCAACCCGGAATTGCTCACGGGCATGTCTGAAAATGCTTCGGAAAAAGCCAAATTATATCTGGAAAAATTAGGCGTTAACGTGGTATTGAATACCCGCGTGATAGATTACGACGGAAAATTTATCACACTGGAAAATGGGAAAACCATCCCGACCAAAAAAGTAATCTGGGCAGCCGGCGTCACCGGAAATTTTATGAAAGGTTTTCCTCAAAGCGCCTGGGCCTCAGGCAATCGCCTGAAAACCAATGCTTTTCACCAAGTGGAAGGTTTTTCAAATATTTTCGCCATCGGCGATCTGGCATTTACTACGGAAGAAAAATATCCGAAAGGACATCCGCAAGTGGCTCAGGTAGCGATACAACAGGCAAAAAATCTGGGCAATAATTTACAATGTCTGGCAAGTGGAAAGCAGTTCTCCCCTTTTTCGTACCGCGATCTGGGTTCGATGGCAACTATAGGGCGAAACAAAGCGGTGGCAGATTTTCCGGGGATGAAACTTCAGGGCTGGCTGGCGTGGGTGACCTGGCTTTTTGTCCACCTCTTCCAAATTCTCGGCGCCAAAAACAAGCTCTTCGTTTTTATGAACTGGGTGTGGAATTACATTACCTACGATCAGCCTCTGCGACTGATAATCAAACCAAAGCAACAAAATAAATAAGGGCGGAAACACTTTGCGTACCCGCCCTTAACTGCCTATATTTTAAGAAAATTACTTGCC
>CALMIT010000813.1 GCA_937864255.1 uncultured Saprospiraceae bacterium | reverse complement strand
AGTATAAGGTCGGCCACTAACTGCGATAGCCTGCACGTTGATACCTGCATCTGCAAAAATATCCGAACCAAATAATCTTGGACCATTGTATTTTTTGCCGGAGCTATAACGATAATCCATAGAAGCGACAATGCGATGGCGCTCATCAAATGACAATGGATAAAGTGTTCTCAAATTACCTCTGTTAGTCAAGCCTGTTTGTGAATTGGCATCTGATCCCGTACCGTCGGCAAATTGCAGGGTATAAGCAATGTTCGCAGATACATTACCTGTACGGCGCAAATCGTATTGAAAAGTAAATCCTTTTACCGTACCAAAATCCTGGTTATCAAAAGTCACATAACTCGGAAGCGGGAATGCAAACAGGTACGTTCTGCGCTGAATCATATCACGCATTTCCTTGTAGTAGGCCGCTATTTTCAAGGCAGAAGTATTAGATAATTTTTGTTGGAAACCAACTTCATAATCTACCGTACGCTCCGGTCTCAAAGCAGGGTTATTTTTCACCTCGCTTCTTCAAAGAAGTAATAGTATGTTCTTGCCGTTGCAATATTATTCACTGTAGGGCGCTGAACCAAAATGTCATAATGCGCAAAGAAATTAGCCTCGTCCGAAATTGGGAAAGAGAAAGCCAAACGTGGCATCCAATTCACCTGTACTTCATAATCTTTGAAAGACACATTGGGGTCAAAGTCAGGAGATTTTATGTAATTATTGATGTTGTTCTGATCACGAACTTTTTGATCTTTGAATTTTGGATTGGCCACATCTCCTCCGAAAACCAAGTTACCGTCATTGGCAGGAGTACCATTAGAAAAATACCACTGGTCGCCGTCACGATAAGCTCTTACCGTTTCACCATCCGGAGAAGAAACATACACTTTGAAATCATCGCCGATGTTTCCGGGGCGCTCGCCGCCAAATTGTCCGTGAAAATCTGAGGCGCCCATAATTTCATAAATAGAATAAGGATCTTTTAAAACTTTGGTATTGGCATCATAACGATCCAGACGAAGTCCCAAACGGAAAATAATATCTTTGAAAGTAAACTTATCCTGAATAAAACCTGCCGCATAAATTGGACGGAAAGGCGCTATCGGAAAAGTACGCGCACCGTCAGCAGCTTTCGTCGTGAAGAAATCGTCAAATGTGCCGTCAAAAGGATTGCCCAAATAATCATATCCATAATAATCCAGCAAATCCTGATCATTTAATTCCTGACCTGAAAACATATCCAATCTCAATTGATTCGGCGTCAATGCATCAACATTTACAAATTGATCCAGAGGCTGGTTTGTTGCATTTCTGACTTCGCGATAAAATCTTGAATCAGGAATAGAGTCTGTGCTGGCCAATCTGGGGGCGTAAATAGCTACAGCAACATCAGGATTTCCGGGAATCGGACTGGTAACAAATGTAGTATCAATTGGCTTAGTTACGTCAACACCCAATATGTGTCTGTTTGCCTGCTGACGTGCCACCTGCCAAAGCTGCCATGGGAAGATATCATATTTGCGAATGGTTCTTTGTTCAACCATAATACCAAATTGGATATTGTGGCGACCATTTTCAGAACCACCCGGCAAAAAGTCAAAACCTCCGTTTAGATTAAATGTATAAATGTCGTCGTCCTGTTTTCTGGAGCGGTCATATACCCAGCCCACATTGGTATGATACTCGTAAGCAGCGTCATAAAGGTCAGATACCTGCCCGTTTTGTGCAATGATGTCTGTTTCCTGTTCAACTGCATATGCATTATTATAAGCCGCCAGAACAGGATTCACCGTACCCGGAGTATAACTTTGAAAAGCTCTTCTATAGTCAAGGTGCGCAAATGGAATAGAGTCGGTGCGATCAGGATTTTGTCCGATAAAGTTCTCCCATATATAGTCAAACTTACCTACATACCCATAATCAAAATAATTATCACCGTGATTATAATCGCCGTGCTCAAGCAGGTTTTTTTCATAACCCAATTGAATGGTATATGAAGCATTCTGAATTGACGAAACAGATTTATTGGCTTTATCCTCGTCATTGCTAACACCGGAGCTACCCAGACGATGGCGGAAACGGAAACTTCCGCGATAATCTGTTTCTCTTTCTATCGGGTTGTTATGGCTGTTGAAAACTCTCCAGTTTGCCAATGTCTGACTATTTTCATTAGGCGTGAATCTGTCTTTATCGCCACCATAATAGCCTGTCAAAGAAACATCAATATTTTTGCTAAGCCGGGCATCTATTTTGGCGGTCAGGTCATAACGGCTGTTTTCTTCATACGGTTGTGCGTCCAATACGTCAACATCGCTACTACGCACAAATTCCGTTGCATTGGCTCTACCTCCCGTACCAAAAGGAATGATCGGTTTTTCTTCCAATTCAGCCAACTTGCTGTCCGTCACCCGGTAAACAGG
>CALMIT010000812.1 GCA_937864255.1 uncultured Saprospiraceae bacterium | reverse complement strand
CAACATGGTGGGTAAGCGCCGCCGTTTTTTTTCTCATCTTAAAATGGTCATTTGTATTCCGTCCGGTATTACCGAGGTGGAAAAACGCGCTGTTTTTGACTCGGCGGATCACGTGGATTCCAAAGAAACTTACCTGATCTATGAGCCGATGGCAGCGGCCTTGGGTATCGGGCTGAATGTGGAAGAGCCTATCGGCAATATGATCATTGACATAGGCGGCGGTACGACCGAGATTGCCGTCATCGCTTTGTCAGGTATTGTCTGCGATCAGTCAATCCGCACCGCCGGCGACGAATTCACTGCCGATATCGTGAGCTACATGAAGCGACAACACAATATTCTTATCGGCGAGCGCACTGCCGAGCAAATAAAAATAAATGTAGGCTCCGCACTGCCGGAGCTGGAAAATCCGCCCGCCGATTATCCGGTAAACGGAAGGGACTTGATGACGGGCATACCCAAACAAATTACTATTTCCTACCAGGAAGTAGCCCATTCGCTTGACAAATCCATCTCCAAAGTGGAAGACGCCATCCTGAAAGCCCTCGAAACCACGCCACCCGAACTCGCTTCCGATATTTACAAAACCGGACTTTATCTCACGGGCGGCGGCGCCTTGCTGAAAGGACTGGACAAGCGGGTAGCGGCAAAAACGAAACTGAAAGTCCACATAGCCGAAGATCCGCTTCGGGCAGTAGTGAGGGGTACCGGTATAGCGCTTTCCGATATTGACCGGTTTATGCCGATCTTGATTGATCGCCGGAGCGTTTAAGCAAGAGCGCAGGGTAAACATATCTCTGAAAATCCGGTGAAAACGGTTTTGGAAAACCAGCAACCATGCGTGACTTCTTTGGCAATTTTGCAAGATTCGGTGGTTTTTTCTTTTTTGTGCTTCTCGAAGTCATTTGCTTCGTTTTGATCGTGCGTTTTAATAAAAATCAGCGCGATATTTATCTTAATTCTTCCAATCTTTTTGCGGGCTACGTCAATAAAAAATACGATCAGTGGTCGGATTATTTTCATCTGACGCTGGTAGCCGACAGTCTCGCCCGCGAAAACGCCCGGCTGCTCGAAGAACTTTCGAATAAAGAAATTTCGGTGGTCATAGCTGCCGACGATACAGTACACTCTCAGCGCGACACGATTTTGAAAAGCAGTTTTCAATTGATTCCTGCCAAAGTGATCAATAATTCAATCAGTAAGAATCATAATTTTCTGACCATAGACAAAGGAAAACTGGACAACCTGGAGCCTCACCTCGGCGTGGTCACGGATAAAGGCGTGGTGGGTATCGTGCGCAATGTGTCGCCCAATTATGCACGCGTCATGTCGGTTTTGCACCGGCAAATGCACATCAGCGCTGCGCTGAAAAACCAAAAATACTTCGGCTCATTAGTGTGGAAAAATAATGACCCGACCCGTGTCACGCTCGAAGAAATACCCAAACACGCCCAGCCGGCCGTAGGCGATACGGTCGTCACAAGCGGATATTCTTCCATTTTTCCGCCCGGTATATTTGTCGGCACCGTAGAAAACTACCGCGTGGAACCCGGTAATAATGCTTATACCATCACCGTAAAACTGGGAGAGGATATCGGCAAAATTCAATACGTTTATGTAGTTCGGAATTTGAATGTTCACCAGATAAAAATGCTCGAGGAGGACCTGGAAAATGAATAATGTAATTATACAAAATATCGTCCGTTGGTTCGTGCTGGTTTTTTTTCAGGTGCTCATATTCAAACGGATTGAATTGAACGGCGGCATTTTCCATTACCTCCAGATAATTCTTTACCCGCTTTTTATCATTTTGCTGCCCCTGCGCATTTCTTCTTTTCTGGTCATGGCGCTGGCATTTGTCACGGGCGTGGTAGTAGATATTTTTTACGACTCCATCGGCGTGCACGCAGCGGCGCTGGTGTTTTTAGCATTCATACGTCCGGTAGTATTGTCGGTACTTGAGCCGCGCGAAGGTTATAATGTAAACTACAGTCCCACGAAGAAAAAGCTCGGAATGCTCTGGTTTATGCAGTATGCCGGTATTTTGATCGGGGCGTTTTTATTTTTTTATTTTTCGGTTGAAGCCTTTACCTTCGTTTATATCGGCGATATTTTATTAAAAACCGTACTCAGCTTTTTAGTCACGATGAGTTTTATCGCGATGTATATGCTGATTTTTGACCCCGAGCAGTAAAAAGTGAAAACCCCAAACGGCATTTTTTAAAATTGTAAAACATGGCAGAGAGCCTGGCGACAAGAAAATACTGGATCAGAATTGTGTTCGTCATCGGAGCATTGGCGCTTCTTGGCAAGGCTATGTTTATACAATTGATAGACGATACTTACCGGGTGAAAGGAACGACGGCGGGTATAGACGAAATCACCATCTACCCGGCGCGCGGGCTGATTTATGACCGCAAAGAAAAACTGCTGGTCAACAATGTGCCCATGTATGATTTGATGGTGACTTACAGCCGCATCAACCCTCAAATGGATACCGCGAAATTTTGCGCGCTGCTCGGCATTACAAAAGAAACTTTTATAAAGAACCTCGAAAAAGACTGGAAAGATCCGCGCTTTTCCAAAATGGTGCCTTTTGTTTTTCAAAGCAAAATTGCAGCCGACACATTCGCGCGCTTTCAGGAAAGTTTGTACGAATTTCCGGGCTTTTTCACGCAGGTGAGAAATATTCGCAGCTATCCTTTTCCTTATGCCGCGCACCTGCTCGGCTACATCCGCGAGGTAAATGCGCAGGAAGTGGAAAATCCCGACGAAAATTATGTGGCGGGCGACTACATCGGCGGGTCAGGACTGGAACTTGCTTATGAGCGGCTTTTGAAGGGACGCAAAGGTGTCAGTTTTATTTTAAAAGATAAATTCGGACGGGAAATCGGCCCTTACAAAAACGGCGAGCGCGACACCATGCCTTTGTCGGGCAAAGATTTGATTTCTACCATTGACATTGACCTGCAAGCCTACGGCGAACAATTGATGCAGCACAAAACCGGCAGCATCGTGGCTATCGAGCCTTCCACCGGCGAGATTCTTGCGCTGGTCAGTATGCCTACTTATGATCCTAACTTGCTGACTATCAACAGCAATCGTGGTCGCGCATTCAAAGCGCTATCGGAAGATCCGACCAAGCCTTTTTTTGACAGGTCGGTGGTGGCGAAGTATCCGCCAGGGTCAATTTTTAAAACCGTGGTTGCACTGGTGGCGATGCAGACGGGCGTCATCACGCCCAATCAGGGCTTTTCCTGTTCTCCGGGTTATTATTACAACGGCAGGCTTTATAAATGTCACGGGCATCCCTACGCATCAAATGTTTCCATCGCTTTGCAACATTCCTGCAACAGCTATTTTTGGCAGACTTTCAGGCGCATTATTGACAAGCACGGATTTTACCAACCGCAAAAAGGACTGGCGGAATTTGACGAATATGTGTACCAATTTGGACTGGGCAGTCCGCTGGGCATAGATTTTCCACAGGAACAAAAAGGCAATGTACCCACTCCCGGGTTTTATGATCAGGTGTATAACGGTTCGGGAGGCTGGAAATCGCCGACTATCATGTCGGTGGGAATCGGGCAGGGAGAGATGCAGCTGACTTCCGTCCAAATGGCTAACCTTGCCGCGATCATGGCTAACCGCGGGTATTTTTACACGCCGCACCTGGTGAAAGGTTTTAAAAATGATACCTCGAAAATAGATGAAAAGTACCGCGCCCGGCACGATATTAAAATCAATAAAGAGTATTTCGACTATGTGGCGAACGGCATGGAAGGCGCTGTGTCCGGCGGCACAGCTACGCTGGCTTACATCTGGGATTTGCCCGTTTGTGGAAAAACGGGTACGGCGCAAAACAATCACGGCGAAGATCACAGCGTATTTTTTGGCTTTGCGCCGAAAGACAATCCAAAAATCGCCATCTCCGTCTATGTCGAAAATGCGGGCTGGGGAGGTTCTTACGCCGCGCCGATTGCCAGTTTGATTATTGAAAAATACATCAACGGCTTCATCAATGAAAACCGCAAATACCTCGAACAGCGGATGATAGAGGTGGACTTGATCAACCAGCCCTGACGCGGTGGAAAATAATTTTTAACTGCCGCCGGGCATTCTTTTCCCTGTTGAAAAATTTTACAAACTTATCATGACGCTCAATATTTTACTAACGCTCTTCCTGGTTTTACTCAACGGATTTTTTGTTGCAGCAGAGTTTGCGATTGTGAAAGTCCGGCTGTCACAACTTCAGGTGCGGGCGGAAAGCAGCTTTTCGGGGAAAATTGCCGAGAGTATAGTTGCTAATCTGGACGGCTATCTTGCCGCGACACAGTTGGGAATCACGCTCGCCAGTCTGGGGCTGGGGTGGATTGGCGAGGGAGTAGTTTCTGAAATAATTATCAGTGTCATGGGCGTTTTTAATATCCGGGTTGACCCGGTTTTGGCGCATAAAATTGCCCTTCCTCTTTCCTTTGTGGTGATTACTGTACTGCACATTATTTTTGGAGAATTGGCGCCCAAAAGCCTGGCCATCCGGTATCCTACCAACACGACCCTTTTTGTGGCCTCTCCGCTCCGCATTTTTTACCTGATTTTTAAACCTTTCATCTGGACGCTGAACGGCTTAGCCAATTTGATTTTAAAATCAATTGGTATCAAACCCGTCCCACATTCGGAAATACACTCGGAAGAAGAACTGAAACTCATTATTGCGGAAAGCGCGGAGGGCGGTGCAATAGAAGCTTTCGAGCGTGAAATGATTCAGAATGTATTCGATTTTGACGATCGGCTGGTTCGGCACATTTTGCAGCCGCGTACCAAAATTGTGGCGATGCCTGACGATCTTACTTTGGAAGAAGCTGTGGAAATGTCTATACGGGAGGGTTATTCGCGCTACCCGATTTATCACGAATCTATTGATGAAATTACGGGAGTCGTTTTGACCAAAGATATTTTGACGGCCTCGATTCGGGGCGAAAAAAAGCTGCTCCATGATTTTCGCAGGCAGGTTTTGTTCGTTCCTGCAAGCCGGAAAATATCGCAGTTGCTGCGATCTTTCCAGGCGAAAAAAGTACAAATGGCTATCGTGGTCAATGAATTTGGCGGCACTGTAGGAATAGTTACGCTCGAAGACATCATCGAAGAAATCGTCGGCGAGATACAAGATGAACACGACGCGGAACTACCGATTGTGGAAAAAATCACGCCCAATCAATTCAGGGTGCAGGCTCAAAATCCGCTTGATGAGATCAATGAATTTTTACCCATACCACTGCCCATCAGCAAGGATTATGTGACGCTTTCAGGTCTGCTGCTCAATCTGAGTGAAGAAATGCCCAAAGAAGGCCAGGTATTACGTTTTGAAAGTTATGTTTTCAAAATTTTGAAAATGTTTCACTCCAGCCCCGAATTGGTTGAAATCACTTTGCAGGCAGAACAGGAACTGCCCGAAGACGAGTCGTAAATATATTCGCCCTTTGATACAGGTTTATACAATTTTGACACCTTTACGGATGAGAAAATTTGCACTTTTAAGTTTGTTACTATGCTGGACAATCAGCCGGATCTGCGCACAAAACGATTTGCGCGAAATCACCCTCCTTTTCGCCGGCGATGTGATGGGGCACACCGAACAGATAAAATCGGCGGAAATCAAAGCCAATGAATTGTATGATTACACGCCTTGTTTTGAGTATGTAAAACCCATTGTGAGCAAAGCCGATATTGCTATCGCCAACCTCGAACTCACGCTGCCCGGCAAACCGCCCTACACGGGTTATCCGACTTTTAAAAGTCCGGACGAATTAGCGCTGGCTTTACGCGATGCCGGCTTTGATTTGCTGGTGACCGCCAACAACCACTCCAACGACGCCGGCAAAGAAGGCGTGATCAGCACGCTGAATGCTATCTCGCGATATAATTTTTTGCATACCGGCACTTTCCGCGATGCAGCGGAGAAAGAAATGTATTACCCGCTCATCGTTTATAAAAATGATTTCAAACTGGCTTTTTTAAATTATACCTACGACACGAACGGCATTCCGACCCGCCCACCCACCATGGTCAATCTAATTGACGAAAAGGCGATGAGGGCGGACATCGAAGCCGCAAAAAGGCTGAAGCCGGATTTTATTATCGTAGTCATGCACTGGGGGCTGGAATACCAGCTTCAGGAAAGCGAGGAACAGCGCAGGCTCGCAGCGAAATTATTTGACTGGGGCGCCGATTTGATCATCGGCGCGAATCCGCACGTCGTGCAGCCGACAATGGAAAAAAAGTATTTTAAAAATGGAAAAGAAAGAACCGGTTTGGTCGCTTACTCGCTGGGCAATTATATTTCAAACCAGAATAAGTTGCATACCGACGGGGGTATCATGGTGGAGGTAAAATTGCAGAAACGGCTTTCCGCCAACGAAACGATTTTGACCGATCACGCTTTTTATCCGGTGTGGCGCTATATTGAAAAAAAGCCCGGCGGCAAAAAAACCTATCGAATTTTGCCCGCTTCAAAAGTGGAAAAAGATGATGAAAAAGCGCTAAA
>CALMIT010000811.1 GCA_937864255.1 uncultured Saprospiraceae bacterium | reverse complement strand
TAAAACCGGCTACCTGCAAATCGTTGGCCAGCGGAATGGTCTGCCCGATAAACTGCGCATTGCCGCGCCAGATAAGCTGAGCCAATTCTTTCGGATACTCAAAATAAGCGCCGAAGCGCACCGCATGATGCACCTGAAAGCGTAAGCCGCCCAGTCCGAAAACCACGCCGACCGTTTCAATATCAAAATTTTCGCGAATCTGGTTGGTCGCTTCGAGTTTGTCAATTGCTGTTTCGATGTCAAAACGGTATTCACCATCCGCATTTTTGCTGACGAGTTCGCCGAAAGTCGGGCCGGTGATTTCGAGATGATTGTACAAATTCGGCAGCGTCACCACGAGACCTTTTTGCGCAATAAAAGCAGGGTTGGTTTTGCTGGACTGTGCAGTTTTATTCAAAAAATGCAAGCCGAATTCGGGTTGCGCCTGTGCTGCAAAAAAAACAATCATAAAACCCCAAAGGGCGAGAATTTTATACATAAAGTTTTGTTTTTCAGTCGTTTAAAAAATAATCAATAAGCCACTTTCATGCCCATCCGCACCTCAAATTTTTGCGTATTGAGTACTCTGACAGAAGTGTCGCCATTGTTTGAAGTGACAAAAAATGCATTTAATAAAATATACTGCGCCGCTTTGATTTTTTCGAGCCGGTCGGCGGCGAAAGGCGCAAAAGTTATCTTTTTGGTTTTCGAAATTACATTGCCCGAATCATCCACGGGAGCAGCGTCCACGATGAATTTCTGACTCTCAAAAAGCGAATCCAGCACCACGCCTGCTTCATCCACAAAATAGCCCTGCAAGGCAATACCGACGCCCAGTTCATTTTCGGAAATGATTTTAAATTCAACTGATTTCACGTCTTCAAAATCCGAAAAATTCCAGTCAATGGTATCTTCCACGGCGTAGCCGTTGGTTCTGCCGTACAGCGGCAATTCGGCTTCCACCTGCACATCGTACTGGCTCTGGTCGGTGATGAAGCCGCGTACAGCCTGGTTGCGGTCGGGGTTGGTAATGGCGTCCACGTCGTAATAAATGAATTGCGGTCCGGCGCCGAGTATTTTGTCAATATTCGAGTTACTCTTATCAAAAACAAAATGCGAAGAGATAGTCTGTCCCACCTGATCGGGCAGGCGCGGGTAGCCAAAATCCACGCCGTCGGTGATGTATTGACTCATCAAATCAACCGGGTCGGGGTCTTTGACCGTTTTTACTTTAAAATAATTGATAAGCGATTGAGTGGGTACGCCGAAACTATTGTTGACCATAATCGTGATGGTCGGGTCTTCAAAATACACGTCGCCTCTCGTCCAGTTTTCAAAAAAATCTATTTTAATCGTGTCGGGATCGCCCTCGTGAACGATTTGTCCGAAGTACCCTTCCATGTAAGAAAATTCTATATCCTGGATAGACATCAAAAAAAGCGGAACCAGCACGCGGTTGCCTGAAACGAGGCTGACGGCAGTATATTCGAAATAAATGGAATCGTTTTCGGGTACAAGCTGATAGCCGTTCAAATCAACCGTGTCGGTAAACGAGCCGGGGCCCAAAAGAAAGGTATCGCGCAGGGGCGCACCGTCTTTGATGACATTTCTGAATTCATAATTTACACGAAAAACGTCCAAAGAAGCATTGCCCAGATTGATGATCATTCTCCCTTTTTTGAGGTTCATAAAGTCAATATCAATCGAGTCGGGAGCGCCGAAGGGCAGCGCCATGACCGAATCCAAAACCGGAAAAACGGGAATGGAAGTGAGCGTTCTTTGTACCGATTCGAAAACGTCAAAAGCTGTTTTGATAGCCAGCCGCCCTCTGTATTTCAGCCGGATAGTGCCGTCGGGATCAACAAAAATATTGGTACTGTCGCTGGCGTCGAGATTATCGAGAAGTTCCTGGAGATTGAATTCTGCTTTGCCGATTGGCACGGCAAACTCCGCTCCGGTTTCGTCATTTTGCAGCGTTTCTATTTCTTCAAATTTATTGCAGGCAATAAAAAGACTGCCGAAAAGAAAAGCAAACATCAGTTTTTTCATGCGTTAGAGGTTTTTTTGTGCTGTGATAATTTTACCAAACAAAGATGTTAAAAATTAAAATTTCCAAATCCACAATCTCGGGAGTGGGTAACCAAACGTCATTTTCACATTAAACCGGGTGTCGCCGGCAATTTTTTAAAATGGTGGAGAATTGTCGGATAGCGTGGCTGATTTTTTTTATTAAAAATGTTTCAGGTTAATTGAAATTCTTCTCCGAGGCGCGGTATTTCTATATTATTAAAACCCCGGTCTTTTAAAAAAAACTGGAAATTGACCTGGCTGTCATACACGCCGTGAACGAGAAACAACTGCTTCACGCTGCCTTTTTGATTACTGATAAAATGATACATCTCGTCGCGATCGCCGTGCGCCGAAAACGAATCCATGATTTCGATTTCTGCCAGCACCTGTTTGAACTGTCCGAAAATATGCACCGATTTGTTGCCGGCACGCAGCCTGCCACCCAGCGTTTCTGGGGAACAATAACCCACGATGAGTATCGTGTTGCGCCGGTTTTCGATGCCGTTGAACAAGTGGTGCTGTATTCGCCCCGCGTTCATCATCCCCGATGCACTAATGATAATGCAGGGTTGATGCGATTTGTTCAGCTGTTTCGAGGCTTCCACGCTGTGTATGTAAGTGAGTCCGTTGAAGCCGAAAGGATTCGGATCCACCAGCATGTACTCGTGCAATTCTTTGTCAAAACATTCCGGGTGATTGCCGAAAACGCCGGTCGCATTTACCGCCAGCGGGCTGTCCACGTACACCGGAATGTCGGGCAGTTTGCCCGCGTTTTCGAGCTGATCCAGCATATATACCAGTTCCTGCGTACGCCCCACGCTGAACGCCGGGATGATCAGCTTTCCTTTTTTTTCGAGGCAGGTGTGGTGGATGACTTTTAAAAAATGGTCCAACTCTGCGGGCGCTGATTCGTGCAGCCGGTCGCCGTAAGTGGATTCGCAAAGCAAAAAATCCGCCTCGGGCATTGGCTGTGGATCGCGCAAAATCGGGCGCGCCGGACGGCCGATATCCGCCGTGAAGCCGAGTACGTAAGTCTTCCCGTTTTCTTTGATGCGCAGCGTAACGCAGGCGCTGCCGAGGATATGCCCCGCATCGGTGAAAAGCACTTCCACGTCCGGGTGCACATTGAACCAACTGTCGTAGCTGTGTCCGACAAAATATTCGAAACAATTGTATGCATCATCAGTGTCGTAAAGCGGCTCTGTTTCCCTGGCCTGCGGGTCGGATTTGCGGGCGATTTTTGTCTGGTAAGCTGCGTCGCCCTCCTGTATTTTGGCGCTGTCGAGCAGCATAATAGTAGCGAGGCTGCGGGTGGCGTGGGTGCAATGGATATTTTTACGAAAGCCGTCTTTGACCAGTTTTGGAATCCGTCCGGTGTGGTCTATGTGCGCGTGCGACAGGATCATGCAGTCAATGTAAGCCGGATTAAACAGCCACTTGCGGTTAAAATCCGCCATATCCTCATCGCCTCCCTGATACAGTCCGCAGTCCAGCAAAATGGTAAATCCGTCGTCGAGGGTGAGCAGGTGGGCGCTGCCGGTGACCTCCCTCGCCGCTCCGCAAAATTTGATTTTCATGGTCGGTACGTTGGTGTAGTTTTTTATTGTGGCGGACAAGATACGAAAAGAAAAAAGTTTGCAAGCTGTGGCAAATTCAATACCCTTCTGGACGGGGGAGGAAAAAGTGAAAGCTGAAAAAGTCCACCCCCTTACCCCCGCCGGCGGGGGAATGATCCAAAAAAGCCCGCAGGGCTTCCCCAAGTCTCAAATCTCCATATCTAAAAATCTCAAATCACTCCATCCCAAATCTCATCTTAAATAAAGTTTAAATTTTCCCGCGTTGAAAAAGCGGGACGGGGGGCTTACCTTTGCAGCGTTTTTTGACAAAAAAAGAAATAATGAAAAACAATTCCTTTTATGCCCTCGCCGGGCTTTTGTTCCTCGGTTTGACCGCACCCGATTTTTCAAAAAAAGAAGTTCACCTCGCCTGCACGGTCGTCAATTGCGAAAAAGTAGATTCGCTTTTTATGTTTGAATTCAACGGCATAGGATTTTCAAAAATCCAGTCCGCGCCGATTGTGTCCGATAAAGCGACTTTTTCGCTGCCCATAGGCAGTCCGCGGTTTTTATACGTCGGACTCAGCGACAACAACCTCCGCCCGCTCATTCTCGGCTCTGAGGAAAATGTGGCGCTCAACAGCGATTGCAACGGTTTCCGCTCCGCCCAAATCACCGTCTCGCAACTGAACGAAGACTATGAAGAAACCAAAAAAACCATGAACGCGCTCAATGCCGAGATGAAAGACCCTGCCGCCATAGATAAGCTGACCGGCGAAATGGCTGCGCTCGATAAGCGCAAACTGGAATTTCTGGAAGAAACAAAAAAGAAAAGTAACTACCTCGCCAGCATCGTGGCGCTCAATACCTACCTGAGTTTTCAAAATAACCGCGGCACTTACGTGGACGAAGTGGAATATTTTGCCAATGAATATTTCAAATTTGTGGACTGGAAAAGCGAATACCTGACTTACCAGGCCTGGGTGTACGAAGCGACCAAAACTTATGCCACAGCGCTGGGTAGTGTCGGACTGCCGGATGCGACATTAAAAACCTACCTCGACAATATGCTAAGCAAAGTGCCGAAAAATTCGCGCACCTACCAGCTTGCTTTGGGCGGCGTGATGACGGCGCTAAAGCAAAAAAATAACGGCAATTTCCCCACATACGCAAAAGCATTTGTGGAAGCCGTAAAACCGACCGACCCCTCGCTGGCCGCTGCCATTGAAAAAGAATTGAAGATGGCTTCGGCATTCATGATCGGCGGCGAAGCGCCCGATTTCACGCAAAATCAGCCCGACGGCACACCGTTCAGCCTGAGCAATTTGCGGGGCAAAGTGGTGCTGGTGGATTTTTGGGCGAGTTGGTGCGGCCCCTGTCGCCGCGAAAACCCGAACGTGGTCAAACTTTACAACCGCTACAAAAGTCAGGGATTCGATATTCTCGGCGTGAGTCTCGACAAAACACAGGATCGCTGGGTGCAGGCTATCGAAGAGGACGGATTGATCTGGCACCATATCAGCGACCTGAAAGGCTGGGCAAATGAAGTGGCAAAAATGTATGGCGTGAGTTCGATTCCGCACACGATTTTGCTCGATAAAGAAGGTCGCATTCTCGCCCGCAATCTGCGCGGCCCGCAACTGGAAGAAAAACTTCGCGAAATTTTCGGCGAATAAATTTTTATAAAAAGTGCTTCCCGGACAAAACCGGGAAGCACTTTTTCAATCAGTTTCCTACCGCGATCAGCACCTTTTTCTCCTCGAATTTTTCGGTTTTTAAATACACAAAATACAAGCCCGCAGCGGGCAGGTTTTTGCGATCCAGCCGGTATTGATTCCAACCTTTTTCACTTGCCAGGTTTTCTTTAAAAATCAGCCTTCCGGTTTCATCGGTTATCGTCAAAGTTGCCACGCCGGCGCGCTCCGTTTGCCAACGCAGGTTACTTTCCGAGCGCATCGGGTTTGGGAAAATTTCTAATTTGTCCGGCTCAGATTTTTTGAGAAATTTCAAAACAGGATTGCGCCTTTCTTCGCCGGCTACATAAATTTCAGGATGCAAAAATCCGGGACTGATTTTTAAAAACTGTGAAACGGCACCAGCCTTTTTTACCCTGAATTTCAAAATAAACAACGGCGCGTCCTTTGGTAAAAAACCAGCTTTTGCTTTCGCAAAACTGAACAACAAAACGCCTTCCGGCAAAAAGGAAAGTCCGGTATTTTCTTTTCCAATCCATTCATTTTCAACAGTTTCCAAAAATTCTATCTTATTTTTTTCAAATGTCAGCGAGAATTGACCGCCCGCCAGTTCCACCGCTTCGGCGGCGTAAAATGGAATTTCCAAAACCTGTCCCGCTTCCGCGAAAGCGTCGTCTGTCCATAAAGCGAGATCGGGATTTTCACTCCGATCGTCCACCGAGACCAGCGCATTCGTGCGGGCGCTGAAATCCACGTCGCCCACTTTCACCGCCCAGAAATTCGCGTCCATACAATCCATGTCCAGGTTTTGAAAATCGCGCGCTTCGGGAAAATTTTCCACCAGGGGATTTGCCGGATTTTGAAATACATAATTTTTGTCCACAAAGCGCCAGGAAGTATTGCCCGGAAATTCGGGAAAAACGCGCAGGATGGATTTTCTCAAAATCAGCATATCGGCTACCGTGATTTGCCCATCGCGGTTGAGGTCGGCAGCAATGTATTTTAGCGGGTTGTCAAAGGTTTTTATATTCAAAATGTGCTGCTGCATCACCACCAAATCCCAGGTGGTTGCGCCGTTCAGATAGTCGTCGTTTTTGAACGGTTCGATAAAAAAGCTTTGCCCCGAAGGCAGGTTTTCAAAACGAAAACTACCGTCGGACACGGAGTGCTGCGCCGGTCGCTGGATGTTGCCCGAAAGTCGCACTTCCACATTTTCCACCATCCCGCCTTTCGGGTGATAAATCGCGCCGCCGAGCGCAAAACGGTTTGTCGTCTGGCAGTTTCCGCCGTTGTCCTGCACTTCGAGGTAGCTGACACAATAATCCCAATTGTCACTTTGATCGCCCACCCAGACCGCCACCGGTATTTGAAAACCAACATCGTCGCAATCAAAAACCAGGCTGCTGTCGGCGGGCGGCTGGGTGGAGGGATTTCCAAAAATTCTTTCTATCCTGAATTGCAAACCGGTGCGGTCGGTACAATTGTCGTCGCTCGAAGCGTCAAAATCGCGCGCCTGGATTTCTACCTCGCCACCGGAGCCGACTGATAAACTAAGGCTGTTGAGGCACCGCACGTTTGGTGCTGCGCCGTCTTTTACGACTATGTTCGTGCTACAAGATGCCGCATTTCCACAGCCGTCTTCGGCAAAAAATTCCACGCGGTAATTACCTAGAGCGACGTTGTCGTGCACCAGCCCGTCGCCCAAATCGCCGCTCACACGCACCGACACATTCGGATTGCAATCAAAAACAGTTGGCGGGGGAATGTGAACCGTGCCTGTGCAGCCGGGTCCGCTCAGTAAAATGGTCGTGTCTGTCGGACAGTGAATGACGGGCGGCACATTGTCCATGATGGTCAAAATTTGCGTTTTTTCATACACGCCTGATAACCCACCACTCGCGTCGTATTTGCACCAATCCACCACGCGCCACTTGCGCAGCACTTTGATGCAAGCTGCCGAATTGGTATAAAAAACATCATCGGATTTGCTCACACCCACCATGCCGCAGGCGCGCCCGGAAATGACCGGCTGTGCAACATTGGCGGGCAGGCTGTCGGGCGAGAGTGCGTCCAAAGTAGCGCAGTTTTGCAGCGTAAAATCAGCCGGGAAAGTGACCGAGATTTGTACGCGGTTCACCAGCGTAATTGTCTGCTCGCAGCTGCGGCGGTTTGCGCGGAGGCCGCCCCCCTCCCCGGACCTTTTAGTGCTACCCCTCTTATATTTATTTTAAAAACTTTTCTCCCCAAAAAATATCGTATCCACGCCGCAGCCGTCGTAGGTCAACGGGCTGCCGGTGATATTCAAATCATTCACATCGGCAAAACAATCCAGCGTAATATCCGGCGGGCATTGGATGGTCGGCGGCAGTTTTTCGTCCACACGCACCTGCACCATGCACTCATTATAATTGCCGTTACAGTCCCACACGCGCATAATTACATTGACCGGTTGCCGCGTGTCCTGGCAGTTGAAAACCAGCTGTGCAGCGAAGCTGCTGTCCGGCTCGTCCATTCTTTTTATTTGAAAAAAATCGAGACAACAATTGTCGTAGCTGCCTTCGTCCAAAAGATATGCGGGCAAAGTCGCAGTGCCGTTATTGCCAAGCGTAATGGTAGTACGCTGGCGGCAGATGGCAATAGGTTCGGTATGGTCGGTAACCGTGAGGACGACGGGCACACGGGTGGAATTTCCACATTCGTCAGTGGCTTCGTAAGTTATGTTGTGTGTGCCGGTCGGAATGCCGGTTAAGCTGCCGCCGTTGCCGGTCACTACGCCGAACGGAGTGAATATTTTTACAAAAATCGTATTTGAACAATTGTCAAAAACAGTGGCGGGCGGGAAAACTACCGTACCTACGCAGTCGGTCGAACTTGTAGTGGATGCCTGGATGTTGCCGCAAGTCAATACGGGCGGCTGGTTGTCGGATATTTTTATTAATTGAATCTGACGTTTGACTTGCGAAGTGCACCAGTCCACAATAGTCCAGGTGCGCAGAATTTTGAACGTGCTACCGCAGGCATCCAGCCGTTGATCAGAATAGGTAAGACCGATGGAACATTGACTTCCGATGTAAATCGGCGTGCCGTCTATACTTGGAAAACCGGTAAAAGCAGGCTCCGTAAGATTCGGAAATAAAGCGATACTGTCGCAGGAGATAGCCGGTGCGTGGATGTCGTCGCGGTTCGGGGGAAACTGTACGTCATCCACGGTCGGCTGTTTATAGAAGATTGTTTGTTCACAAGTGCGTGTGTTGCCGTAGCTGTCGGTAGCGCGCCAGGTGCGGATGAGTTTTGCCGTCGGATTTTGGCAACCCAAATCTACCAGCCAATCCGAGTAAGTGAGCCGGTAGCCCGAGCAATCGCTCACGAAAGGTTGCCGGATGACAGAAGTATCGGCAGACGATGCGCAGCCGATTATCGTATCGGGGGGACACACCAGCAGGGGTGGCATGTTGTCAAAAACCGTCACCGTGCCCCAGCAGTTATTGCCGCTGGGCAGGTGCATCACCTTGGCGGTAATGGTCTGGCCGATATGCGCACTGGTAACATACGGACTGCCCGGGATGACGCGGTTGAACCGATCCATCAGTACGACCTTAAAATTGGAGGGTCCGGTCGGGTAGCATACCAGCGGATTGTCGGGGTCTTCCAGTACCATACGATAAGTTACTTCTGCCATACAACTGCCATCCAGCGAAATGCGAATATTATCATTGCAAAAAAGAGCGCACTGGGCTTTGCACGTACCGGCAAGCCACAGCAACAATAACAGTTGAATGAAAATCAGAAAAAGCGTTTTCCAAAGAACTTCGTGAGAAGAGTAAAATTTGCTGCGAGGAGTTGGGACAGAGGGATGGCCCTCCGCCAAAATCGGTTTGTTCATGGGATGTTTTGTTTCGGTTAAAGAATCGGTTTTTTAAAAAAAAGTGTAGCTCCTCGAAGCTGTTCAGGTGCTCCTCACCCAAGCATGATTACACTTTGCGGACAGACCGGTGTTCGATAAGCATTCTAAAAACCGTTTATTCCTGATCCGTCGCTCGGTGTATAAACTGCATCCCGGTAGCACCCTCGCGGGTGGTTTCCGGTCTTTTTTCATCGCCGGTTTTATGCGATGATTTAACTCTCCTGGGTTACTTTCAAACAGTACCAAACAGTTTTGTGCAAACTGTCAGTGGTGGAGTTTCTGGCGCGGTGAAGCGTCAAAAAATTGGTAGAGGAACTAAAAAAATCTTGAAGGGGAGATTTCGCGGATGAAAGTCCGCTTTTTACGGTTTGTTGTCTCTTTGCTAAAAAATATACTTAAATCAGTCTTTCTCGTTGGTGCGGCAAATGTAATTCATATTATTATTTTTTACAATGAGATTTTTAAAAAATTTTGAAAAATTAACGCATACCTGTTTTTGAAAAAACGAGAG
>CALMIT010000810.1 GCA_937864255.1 uncultured Saprospiraceae bacterium | reverse complement strand
ACTTTTTCGGTCGTGTATTTTTCAGGGAATCCATTGGTTTTCAGGAACTTGGCGAGTTTTTTATCTTCTATTTTTAGAAATGCTTCTTTGGAAATGTTGCGCAAATCATTCTTCACGAGTTCATCTTTTTTCTCTTCATCCTCCTTTTTCGGGCGGCGATTTTGATTGTCCAAAACGGCGAAAAGAACCGTCTTCCCGTTTTCTTTCGAAGCTGCCAAACCGATACGCCCCACCCCTTCGCCGGTCGGGAAACTGCTCTCCGGCGTACTTACCAAAGTCCAGTTTTCACCGCCGTCAGTAGATTTCCAAATGCCGGAATTTTTGCCGCTTTCGCGGAAATCCCAGGCGCGGCGACTGCGATCCCAGCTTGCCGCAAAAAGTACATTCGGATTGCCCGGTTCCATAACCAAATCCACCGCTCCGGCATCCTGATCCACAAAAAGCACCCTGCGCCAGGTAGCCCCCCCATCCGTCGTTTTGAACACCCCGCGATCCTGATTGGGCGAGTACAAATGTCCCAAAACGGCCACCCACAAAATATCCGGATTCGTCGGGTGCAATAAAATCCGCCCGATATGGTGACTCTCCGCCAGCCCTTTGTGTTGCCAGGTTTTGCCACCGTCGGTACTTTTGTACATACCCACGCCTGCGTAAGAAGAGCGGCTCGAATTGACCTCGCCCGTGCCGATCCAGATGGTGTTGCGCTGCCAGCCCACCGCGATGTCGCCGATGGTCATGACCGCTTCCTGGTCAAAAACCGGCTCGAAGCTGATGCCGTTGTTGACCGTTTTCCAAAGTCCGCCGCTGGCGTAAGCGACAAAAAAGTGGGTCGGGTCGTCCTCATTCACCTCAATATCCGCCACGCGTCCGCCAAAAACACTCGGCCCCACCGACCGAAACGGCACTTTTGCCACCAGAGAATTGTCAATCAATTTTTGTCGCTGCGCCACACTTTTCATGCGCTCCGTTGCCGGCGTAAAAGGCGGCTGCAAAAGATCGGATTGCCCGGTTTTTTGTTTTTGGGCAGATAGCAAATTGCTAATCAACAAAATAGAAAGCGTGAGTAAAAGTGCTTTTTTCATGTTTTTGTAAGTGGCATGGGTGAAAAACTTTACGAAGAAAATAAAAGAAGTCAGTTATTACAAAACTAAAAAAGGCAAAAAGAAAATTGCAATGCACTAAAATGCTAATCACCCTCCGCCCCCTTCCCAGCCGCCAATCCCGAAGGTGATTTTTTAAAAGGAAGAATTTTTTCGGCATCAGGCTCAATTACTTAACTTCGCTGCCGCTTTTTAAAAAAAAAAATTTCCATTCAAAAAATATAAACGACTCAATCATGAAGCTGTTTTGGATTTTCACGCTTACGCTTTTCACCTTTTCAAACGCGCTGATCGCGCAGGATCAAAAACTCACCCCCGAAAAACTCTGGCAACTCGGCCGCGTGTCTATGGACGACGTTTCGCCCGACGGCAAAACGGTGCTTTTCGGCGTGACCTTTTATGATGTTCCGAGCGAAAAAGGCAACCGCGACCTGTATGTCGTGCCGACCAGCGGCGGGGAAGCAAAGAAAAAAACCCCCTTTGAGAAAAGTGAAAGCGAGGGACAAATTCGCCCCGGCGGCAAAAAAAACGGGTTTTTTAAAAGGGGGAAACAGCGGAGTTGCAAACCGGGAGAGTTAGAACTAGAATCTCCCCGAGTTCTCCGCCGTTTGCCCGGCCGTGAGAATTCCCACCCGGTGCGGCTGCGACGACGCCAATCCTCCAGCCG
>CALMIT010000809.1 GCA_937864255.1 uncultured Saprospiraceae bacterium | reverse complement strand
AGATTAGCACATCAGCATATTAAAATCTTGCAGAGGCGCAGAGGATGGAAAGAAAAAACTTCCCATCAGCACATCTCCACATTTTCATATCAGCACATCAAAAAATCAGCCCATCAACTCCCGCACCTTTGCCAAAGCCTTTTCCAAACCGCTCACATCCGAGCCGCCGGCAGTAGCAAAAAATGCCTGTCCGCCGCCGCCGCCTTTGATTTCTTTGGACATTTCGCGCACCATTTGTCCGGCGTTCAGTCCTTTTTCAGTCGTCAGATTATCGGAAATGCGGACGGTCAAAAGTGGTTTATCATTAGCTACGGAACCGAAGACGATGACTGCGTTGCCTATTTCTTTTTCGAGATTGTAAGCCAGCGTTTTCACGGCGTTGGCGTCGGAGAGCGGAATCTGGCGCACCAGCAAGTTGACGCCCGAAGGCATTTTTTCAAAAGCATTTTTCAAATCCTGCTGAAGTCCGGCGGCTTTTTCCACCATCATTTCCTCGATCCGTTTTTGCAGGTTTTTATTTTCTTCCAAAAGCGCCTCCACGCGCCGCGCAGGTTCTTTCGGATTTTTGAAAATCTCGCGGATGGCGTTCAGTTCAGCCAATTCTGCATCCAGGAAAGCCCCGGCAGCATCGGCGGTCACCGCTTCTATCCTCCGCACCCCGGCAGCCACCGCGCTTTCCGACAGAATTTTAAACAGCCCGATTTCACCCGTGGCGCCTACGTGCGTGCCGCCGCACAACTCCCGCGAAAAGTTTTTATCGAACGTAATGACCCGCACATTTTCACCGTATTTTTCACCAAAAAGCATCATGGCGCCGGATTTTTTGGCCTCCTCGATGGGCATATTGCGCACTTCCTCCAGCGCGATGTTTTCGCGGATTTTTTCGTTCACCATTTTTTCGATGGCGGCGAGTTCTTCGTCGGTCACTTTTTGAAAATGTGAAAAGTCGAAACGCAGCCTCGCGGGGTCCACATCCTGTCCTTTTTGCAAAGCGTGTTTGCCCAAAATCCGATGCAAGGCCGCGTGCATCAGGTGCACAGCGGAGTGATTTTGAGAAGTGGCGCGGCGCTTGGTCGCATCCACCGAGGCGCGGATAGTTTGGTCGCGTATATTTTCGGGCAGCGTTTTGACGATATGAATGACCAGGTCATTTTCCTTTTTCGTGTCCAAAACGTCTATTCTTTCTTTATCGTCCCAATTTGGCAAATGCGCTAAGTCCTCCCCTTCGGGGAGGGTTTGGGAGGGGCTGAAATACATCGCTCCCACGTCGCCCACCTGTCCGCCCGACTCAGCATAAAAAGGTGTGCGATTGAGCACAATTTGATATTGCATTCCTTTTTTGTCCTGCACGGCGCGGTACTTGAGCACGTGCGCGTCGTTCACTTCGAGGCTGTCGTAGCCGACAAATTCGACGCCGGGCGTTTCGTCCAGCGTCACCCAGTCGCCCACCTGTTTTTCGGCGTCGGCTTTGGAGCGGTTTTTTTGCGCCTGCAAGGCTTTTTCAAAACCTGCGGTATCCACCATCCAGCCTTTTTCGCGGGCGATCAGTTCCGTCAGATCAACCGGAAAACCGTATGTGTCAAAAAGTTCGAAAGCATCATTACCATGAAGGATAGCATTGCGCATCTCAAGGTTTTCAATACGTTTCAAACCGTTTTCCAAAGTGCGCAAAAACGAGCGCTCTTCTTCCAAAATCACTTTCTGCACAAAATCCTGCTGCGCTTTTAATTCCGGAAAAACGTTGGCAAATTCATTCGCCAACAGCGGCACCAACTTATTGAAAAAAGGTTCTTCTATATTTAAAAAAGAATAGTAGTAGCGCACGGCGCGGCGCAAAATCCGGCGAATCACATAACCTGCTCCGCCCGCCGCGGGCAGTTGTCCGTCGGCAATGGTGAACGCGACGGCACGAATGTGGTCGGCCACCACGCGCATTGCCACGTCGGACAGCGCTTTACGATCGTAGCTGCCGGTGTATCTCACACGGCTTTCACTTTCTATGAAATTAATAAAGGGTGTAAAAATATCGGTGTCGTAGGTGAAGCGCTTGCCTTGCATTATCATACAAAGGCGCTCGAAGCCCATACCCGTGTCCACGTGTTTGGCGGGCAACACGACCAGCGAGCCAT
>CALMIT010000808.1 GCA_937864255.1 uncultured Saprospiraceae bacterium | reverse complement strand
ACCAGCGTCACATTTGGCGTGAGCAATGTGCCGACGCTGGAATTGTCATTGAAATTCCAGTAATGCACCAGTGTTTGGGCTTGGGTAATTTGCGCGAGCAATGCTGCAAACGCAAAAGCGAAGAGTGCAATTTTCTTTTGAATCATGTGGAAACTTTGTACGGTTTAAAAAAGCGTAAAAGTATCTGACGACCCTTTCAAGCCTGCTTTCGGAGCTTTTAAGAAATGAATAATTTTTTGTAAAGGAAGTATGCCCAAAACCGGCGGATGTTAATTTTAAATTTCCATAATGAAAACTACGCGATCCTGCCCAGGTCCGGAGTAATTTTTGACCACTTTGATACCTGCCTCGCCTGCTTCGCCGAGCATGGTCATACCGAGTTTGAGATGAAAGCGAATGGATTTTTCATTGCTGGGCGTGGTAATGGCTTTGATGCGGTTAATACCGGCTTTTTTTAATTCGGCGATAAAATGCCTGTATAACTTTTCGCCGAGTCCGGCGCGTTGGTGAGATTGTCGCACGCCGATTAAGTGCACATAACCCAGGTTTTCTGTTTGTGAAACGAAACCGAATAAATAAGCGATGACAGTGTCGCCTTCTTTCAGCACAAAAGCGGTGTCGCCAAATTCGTAAATAAACATCGGATGGTGGTAAGCAAGCGTGCGTGTACTTCCCCAAAAATCTTCAATGTCGTTCAAAATCTGGTGAAAATCTTCGGGCGTGCAAGGTGTCGGAACGGTCATGATTTTGCAGGTTTTTATCATTTTAATTTCACCGGTATCCAGATTTCTTCTTCGGAATCCGGGCTGTCGTTTTTGTATTTTTCACCCAGGATTTCAAAATGTGGCCGATCATCCAAAACGTACTCCGAAGCAGGCAGCCACTTGCCAAAAATGTATTGAAAAATTTTCGCGCCCTCGCTCGCGGCGCCTTTGTAAAGGAAAACTGCATACAGTCCGCCGGGCAGGGTGAAAGTTTCCATTCCGGCGGGTACGCTGTCAAAATCACGCACTTCCGCCGCTGCCCATTTTTCAAATTCGGCTGCCGGATTAAAATTTTCAAAATACGCGGGGCTGAGCAACTGCATGGAGAAAAGTTCGATACCGATTTGGTTGGTAATTGTCTTTCGGTGCTGCATAAATTCCCGCCACAGCAAGCCGGTTTTGTTGTCTGCAAGCGACATATTCATGCGCTTTCCAATCAATTTTTTTTCGGATAAAATTTCTATTCGAGGCTTCATTTTGGATTTTGATAAAAGCTTGACAGAACTGTATTCGACTAAAATTTTTCTATTGCGGCAAAATTAATGAAGCTTTTTACTAATATTGTTGCTCATTATTTTCCACAAAAAAATCAAATTTATCATGAAAAAAATCCTTGTACTCGCTGTATGTGCTATTGCTTACTTTCAGGTCTCGGCTGTTGGCGTCCACCGGTTGAGCGACCAGCTTAAAGACGCTGAATCAAAAGCACTCATCACTCCCGGTCTCGAAAAAATGAGCGCCGAAAATTTTGCCAACCTCACCCCGGAGAAGTATCAGGAACTGACCGGAAAGAAACTGGGCTTTTTCAAAAAAATGCAACTCAAAGCCGCACAAAAAGCGCTCAAAAAACAAGCGCGCGCTGGTGGCGGCGAAATATCAAAAGGACTCTACATCGTCCTGGCGATTTTGGGTTTGGCCTGGATTGGTATGGGCGTGATGGACGACTGGTCTGGCGACACGTGGATTATCAATTTGGTACTGACCGTTTTATTCTGGTTGCCAGGATTTATTCATGCTTTGATTGTGATGAAGAAGTATTATTGATTTAGAGTTTCTTCAGTATAAAAAAACAGGCTTTCCGATTTCGGAAAGCCTGTTTTTTTTGGTATTGGTTTATTAAAATTTTCAGCCTTTCCCAAGCCCCTGATACGCCTCCGGAATATGACTGCTCACTTCTTTCAAAAAATCCAGCAGGAGTTGATGACGGTCGGGCTCCGGCTCGGTTTGGAGCAGCGACTGGCTTAAAAAATCCAGCAGGTTTTTGAAGCCCAGTTCGCCGGTTTTGTAGGCTGCGATGGACTGATACCAAGGTATCGTGGGCAGATAAGTCGCTTTTTTGCTGTATTGTTCGTCGCGGCTCAGCAGGTCATACTTTTTGATGGTGTCGAGCAGCTTTCCATATTTTTTTTGCTGTAATAATGCGTCGAGCAAAGCAGTAAAAAACAAATGCCAGCGATAAGCAAAAATTTCCTTGCGATAAGCCCCGAGAAAATTTTCCCCGTAACTCTCCGCGCTTTTATACTGGTGATTGTGGTTGAGGCATTTGATGTAAAAAGCGACAAAACCTATTTTGTTGTGAAAGCTGTGCGTGGTTTTGGCGTCGGGGAGGGCAGCCTTCATCACCGCGAAAGCCTCTTTGTATTTTTTCTCGCGCATCAGCACCGCGCTCAGATTGTTGACGTAATGAATGTAGTCGCTGTTTTTGCCGCGCACCGAGAGATAACCGTAATATTCCGCCTTTTCGTACTCGTTGAATTTGCTGTGGAGCAGCAGCCTGTTGCTGTAATAATTCAGCAAAATCCGTTTTGAATAAAAAATGCCTTTCAGAAAAAGTCCGTCGAGGTAGTCAAATTTTTCGCGGAGCGGCTCGAAGCGCCGGTAATTGAAATAGATAAAAGTGAGCCTTACGAGCGCGAGGTAGCGATTTTGCCCATCGAGATTTTCATCATAAAAAACTTCCGTGAGCCAGTCTTCCCATTGAATGGATTCAGAAGTTTGCTTGGAATATTGATCCACGATGTCGAGCGTGGCGCGGTGTATTTTTTCGTTTACCTCCCGCGAGTGCTCATAGGCGGGTTTGAATTTTTTCAAAAAATTGTCCGCTTCTTCGTGGTCGGCGTAGCGCATTCTTATCAGCAAAAAATGCCGGTAAGTGCGCACCAACTCATAAAATTTGATAAAATAATACTCGCCCGACTGGTAACTGCGGATGTTGCGGAGCAGAATTTTTTCGGATTCGGGATGAATGGAATCGGTCACGATCTGGCGCTCCATCTCGCTCATCCACTCAAATTGCACATCCACGTCAATCGCTTCCAGCCGCTCCGTGATCCAACTTTTCAGGTTGGAATATTTGCGTTTGTCAATGCTTTCGTCGAAAGGTGTAAAGCGATCAATGTGGAGGCAATTGTAATGGATGCGTTCGAGAATGGAAAGTTTTATTTTATCTTCAAACTGCTGATTTTCAATCAGATAATGCGTCTCGTGGGGCAAAAGCCCGTTGGCGAAGTCGGTAAATTTTTGAAGTTTCGAGCGCATTTTCCTGTTTTGATTTTTGGTAAAAATAGCCAGATGCTTCGATTTTTTTGATAAAATTGTGCTGCCTGTTTTGCAGGCATTTCATCCGCTTTTTAAATTTTTTCTACCATGATGCTAAAAATCTCCCTGCGGCTCTTACTACTTTCTGCGATTTTTATTTTTTCCTGCCAGTCGCCTGGCAACGAAGCAGATAAACTCATCGGCGCCTGGCGCGGCGTTTCGTGGACAGCAAATGACCAGAATACGGGACGCGATGCCACGGCAGTGCGTTTCCAGTTCAATGCGGACGGCACTTACACCGGCGTTTTCGGACAGCAAAATGAAAATGGAACTTACCGGATGTCGGGCAAACGGCTTTATACGAACGCCGAAAATCAAATCGAAAAAATGGTGGAAACGGACTGGAAAACAGCCGACACACTCATTTTTAAAATGAATCGCGTAGGTACGCCGGAGGTGTTGACGTTGGTGCGCGAATGATTTTAGCTGCTTGTTTTGTTTTTAAAATAAGCTAGGATCTCCGCGTAACGGCGGTTTTAATTCTCCCTTTTTGTGGTGGTAAAAATAAATTTTTTCGCCCGGTCCGGCCCTTTCTGCCCGCGTTGTCCCGCCCCCCCGCCCTGTA